>DATMKB010000026.1:0-2071 GCA_035553635.1 Mycobacteriales bacterium | reverse complement strand
GCTCCGGGCCGCGGCTGGGCGGGCACCGCCTCCTGCCACGGGGACGGGGGTGCGGGCAGCGGCTCCTCGGCCGCCGGAGCCTCCGGTGCCGCGGGCGCGGGCGCGGGTGCGGGCTCGGCGCGGCGCGACCACCGCCGCGCGGGGGAGCGCTCAGGCTCGACGGGGTGGTCCCAGTCCGGCAGGACGGTGCTCATGCGGGCCTCCGCTCGCGACCGCTCGGGGGCGGTACCGGCGTCCGAGGCGCAGGGGACGTGCCCTCGTGGGTCGGCCGGCGGAGGACCCGGCTTGAGCGGCCGCGGCGGCAGCCGGTGGCCCGGCCCTAGAGTGGGCCCGGCCGGTGCTCGTCGGACGCAGGTCCGCGGGGCGTAGCGTAGTGGCCAGCGCGCCTGCTTTGGGAGCAGGAGATCGGGAGTTCGAGTCTCCCCGCCCCGACAGCTCCCTGCCGAGCAACGGCGCCATCGTGCTGTCGACCGGAGAAGGACGTCCCCCTGTGCAGAGCGCCGTCGAGACCCTGAGCCCGACCCGGGTCAAGCTCACCGTGGAGGTCCCCTTCCCCGAGCTCGAGCCCGAGCTGCAGGCGGCGTACCGCACGATCGGCAGCCAGGTCCGCGTGCAGGGCTTCCGCCCCGGCAAGGTGCCGCCGGCCATCCTCGACCAGCGCGTCGGCCGCGGGGTCGTCCTCGAGGAGGCCGTCCAGCAGGCGCTGCCCCGGCTCTACGGCGAGGCCGTCGAGTCGTCCGGCGTGTCGCCCGTCGGCCGTCCCGAGGTCGACATCACCGAGCTCGCCGACCGCGAGAAGCTGACGTTCACCGCCGAGGTCGACGTCCGCCCCGAGATCACCCTCCCGGCCTTCGACGGCCTGTCCGTGACGGTCGACGACGCCGTCGTCAGCGACGCCGACGTCGACGAGCAGCTGCTGTCGCTGCGCGAGCGCTTCGCCTCCCTGACGCCCGTCGAGCGCGCCGCGCAGACCGGCGACTTCCTCGTGCTCGACCTGCAGGCCCGCGTCGACGGCGAGGACGTCCCCGGCGGCTCGGCCACCGACCTGTCCTACGAGCTCGGCAAGGACGACCTCCTCGACGGCCTCGACGCCGCCGTCGAGGGCGCCTCCGCCGGCGAGACCCGCACCTTCACCACCACGCTGCTCGCCGGCGAGCACGAGGGCCGCGAGGCCGAGGTCGAGGTCACCGTGAAGTCGGTCAACGAGCGGGCGCTGCCCGAGGTCGACGACGACTTCGCGAGCGGCGTCGGCTTCGAGAGCGCCGAGGCGCTGGTCGCCGACGTCCGCGGCCGCCTCGAGCGCATGAAGCAGCTGCAGCAGGGCGTCGACGCCCGCGACAAGGTCCTCGAGGCCCTGCTCGCGCAGGTCGAGGTGCCGCTGCCGCCGTCGGTGGTCGAGGCCGAGGACGAGTTCCGCACCGAGCAGGTCAAGCAGCAGCTCGCCCAGGCCGGCCTCACCCTCGACCTCTACCTCGAGCAGGAGGGCAAGAACGAGGAGGAGTTCGCCGAGGAGGTGCGCACCGGCGCCGAGCAGGCCGTCAAGGCGCAGCTCGTCCTCGACGCGGTCGCCGACCAGGAGCAGGTCGGCGTCAGCGACGCCGAGCTCACCGACCTCGTCGTGCGCCGCGCCCAGCAGGCCGGCGTCAGCCCCGACGAGTACGCCCAGCAGGTCGTGCAGTCCGGCCAGCTCGCCGGCCTGGTCTCCGAGGCCCGCCGCGGCAAGGCGCTCGCCGTCGTCATGAGCGCCGCCACGGTCACCGACGCGAGCGGAAACGCGGTGGACCTCGAGGCGCTGCGCGGCTCGCTGGCGCCCCAGGTCGAGGACGACGTCCAGACCGACGAGTCCGGCCGCCGGTACCACGTGCACGACGACGGCACGGTCCACTACCTGTCGGACTGACCGCCCGCCCGGCCCCGTACGCCGTCAGCGGAACGGGGCTGGGAGCGGAAGGCGGGGGGCGTGCCCGGCGCTAGGGTCGGGCACCGGACCGGGAGAGCGGGCGACCGCCTCCCGCCCGGCCCTCCGACAGACAGGCAGGAACCGTGACCCAGACGCCCCCCGGGCTCGTCG
>DATMKB010000025.1:0-6559 GCA_035553635.1 Mycobacteriales bacterium | reverse complement strand
CGCTCATGAGCCGCGAGACCAAGGCCGAGAAGCAGTAGTCCCTAGGCTGCTGCGCATGGCCGACCCCCGCGGCGAGAGCACCCGCGCCGTCCACACGCCGCCCGTGCCCGCCTTCACCCAGGCGCCGATGGCGCTGCCCGTCCACCGCGCGACGACGTACGCGTTCCCGACGGCGCAGGACTACGCCGACGTGCTCGGCGGTCGCGCGGAGGGCTACGTCTACGCGCGCATCGACAGCCCGACGAGCGACGCGTTCGCCGCGGCGGTGGCGGCGCTGGAGGGCGCGCACCTCGACACCGAGGTGGCCGGGCAGCCGTTCTCCTCCGGCATGGCGGCCATCTCGACGACGCTCATGGCGCTGTCGGGGACCGGCTCGCACGTCGTCGCGCCGCAGCAGATTTACGGCGGCACCTACGGGCTGCTGACCTCGGTGCTCGCGCGCTTCGGGCTCGAGACGACGTTCGTCGACATGACCGACCTCGACGCCGTCCGGGCGGCCCTGCGGCCGACCACCGCGGTGCTCTACGCCGAGACGATCGCCAACCCGACGATGACCGTGGCGGACCTGCCGTCGCTGTCCGCGCTGGCGCGCGAGGCCGGCGTGCCGCTCATCGTCGACTCGACGTTCGCCTCCCCGGCCGTCTGCCGGCCGCTCGAGCACGGCGCCGACGTCGTCGTGCAGTCGGCGACGAAGTACCTCGGCGGGCACAGCGACGCGACCGGCGGCGTGGCCGTCGGCAGCCCCGAGCTCATGGCGCGCGTGCGCCGCGACCGCGCCGACCTCGGCGGCTCCCTCGGCCCGGACGAGGCGTTCCTCCTGCACCGCGGCCTGGCGACGCTGCCGCTGCGCGTCGCGCAGCAGTGCCGCACCGCCCTGCAGCTCGCCGAGGCCGCCGAGGCGCACGACGCCGTCGCGCGGGTCGACCACCCCGGGCTCGCGTCGTCGCCCTCGCACGCCCTGGCCACGAAGCTCTTCGACGCCGGGCGCTACGGCGCCGTCGTCACGGTGACGCCGCGCGGCGGCCGCGAGGCCGGGATGGCGCTGTGCGACCGGCTGCGGCTCGTCGCCGTCGCCACCTCCCTCGGCGGCACGCACACGCTCGCGAGCCACGTCGCGTCGACGACGCACCGGCAGATGTCCGACGAGCAGCTCGCCGCCGCCGGCATCGGGCCGGCGGCCGTGCGCATCTCGGTCGGGCTGGAGGACCCCGCCGACCTCGTCGCGGACCTCGTGCAGGCCCTCGACGGGCTCTGAGGGCCCGTCCGCGCCACACTCCCGGCGTGGAGACCTTCGACGTCGTCGTGCTCGGTGCCGGCTCGGCCGGCGAGGCCGTGGCCACCTCCCTCGCGCAGGCCGGCCGGCGGGTGGCACTCGTGTCCGCCGGCCTCGTCGGCGGCGAGTGCCCGTACCTGGCCTGCATGCCGAGCAAGGCGCTGCTGCACGACGCCGCCCGGCACGCGCGCACCGGCGGGGACGACGCCGACGCCTTCGCCGCGGCCGTCGCGCGCCGCGACGAGGTGGCCGAGCACCGGGACGACAGCAGCACCGCCGACGAGGTGCGCGGCGCAGGGGTGGAGCTCGTCCGGGGCCGCGGGCGCGTCGTGCGCCCGGGCGCCGTCGCGGTCGACGGCCGGGAGCTCGGCTTCTCCGACCTCGTCGTCGCGACCGGCTCGGTGCCGACGCCGCCGCCGGTCGACGGCCTCGACGACGTGCCGACCTGGACGAGCGACGAGGCGCTGACGTCGCCGGAGCGCCCGGCGTCGCTGCTCGTCGTCGGCGGCGGCGCGGTGGGCTGCGAGCTGTCGCAGGCGTACGCCCGCTTCGGCGTGCGGGTGGTGCTCGCCGAGCCGGGCGACCAGCTCCTCGGCGGGGAGGAGCCCGGCGTGGCGGCGGCGCTCCTGCAGGTCCTGCGCGACGACGGCGTCGAGGTGCGGCTCGGGGCGCGGGCGGAGCGCGCGGAGCCCTGCGAGGCCGGTGCCCGCGTGCACCTGTCGGACGGGTCGTCGGTGGAGGTGGCCCGGGTGCTGCTCGCCACCGGCCGGCGGCCGGCCACCGACGACCTCGGGCTGGACGTGCTCGGGGTGGAGCCCGGCGAGCACGGTGAGCTCGAGGTCGACGACCGCTGCCGGGTCGCCGACGGCGTGTGGGCGGCGGGCGACGTCACCGGCGTCGCGCCGTACACGCACACCGCGAACTACCAGGCCCGGGTCGTGGTGGAGAACCTGCTCGGCCGGTCGCGCACCGCCGACTACCGGGCCGTGCCGCGCGCCGTCTACACCGACCCGCCCGTCGCCTCGGTGGGCCTGTCGGAGGAGCGGGCCCGCGAGCAGGGCCTGGCCGTCGCCGTCGCGATCATGGACGTGGGCGAGGTCGCCCGCACCGCCGCGGAGGACGGCACGGGCGGGCGGCTCGTGCTCGTCGCCGACCGCGACCGCGGCGTGCTGGTGGGCGCGTCCGCGATCGGCCCCCGGGCCGACGAGTGGCTCGCCGAGGCGGTGCTCGCCGTGCGCGCCGAGGTGCCGCTCGCGGTGCTGGCCGACGTCGTGCACGCCTTCCCGACCTTCGGCGAGGCCTACGAGCCGCCGGTGCAGGAGCTCGCCCGCGCGTGCGGCTAGGGTCGCCGCCGTGACCCGCCGCACCCGCGTCGCCGTCGTGCTCGGCGGGCGCAGCACCGAGCACGCCATCAGCTGCGTCTCCGCGGGCAGCGTGCTCGCCGCCCTCGACCGCGAGCGCTACGACGTCGTCGCCGTCGGCATCACGCCCGAGGGCCGCTGGGTGCTCGCGCCCGACGACCCGGCGCAGCTGGCCATCGTCGACGGCCGGCTCCCGGAGGTGGCCGACGGCGCCGCCGTGGCCCTGCCCGGCGACCCCACCGTCGGGCTGGTCGCCCTCGACGACGCGGCCGGCGTCCTCGAGCGCGTCGACGTCGTCTTCCCCGTGCTGCACGGCCCCTACGGCGAGGACGGCACGATCCAGGGCCTGCTCGAGCTGGCCGGGGTCCCGTACGTCGGCAGCGGCGTGCTGGCGAGCGCCGCGGCGATGGACAAGGCCGTGGCCAAGCCGCTGCTGCGCGCGGCGGGCCTGGCGGTGGCGGACGCCGTCGTGGTGCGCGAGCGCGACTGGCGCGACGACCCCGCTGCCTGCGCGCACGCTGTCGACCGGCTGGGCTGGCCGGTGTTCGTCAAGCCCGCCCGCGGCGGCAGCTCCATCGGCATCAGCCGCGTGACCGGGCCCGAGGGGCTGTCGGCGGCCGTGGAGGACGCCCTGCGCAGCGACCCCAAGGTGCTCGTCGAGGCGGCCGTCGCCGGCCGGGAGGTCGAGTGCGGCGTGCTCGACGGGCCGGACGGCCCGGAGACGAGCGTCCCCGCCGAGGTACGCGTGGTCGGCGACCACGACTTCTACGACTTCGAGGCCAAGTACCTCGACGGCGCCACCGAGCTCGACGTGCCGGCCGACCTGCCCGCGGACGTCACCGCGCGGCTGCGCGAGCAGGCGCTCGTGGCGTTCACGGCGCTCGACTGCGAGGGCCTGGCGAGGGTCGACTTCTTCGTCGGCGACGACGGCGCGCTGACCGTCAACGAGGTCAACACGATGCCCGGGTTCACGCCGTCGTCGATGTTCCCGCGCATGTGGGCGGCCACCGGGGTCGACTACCCGGCGCTGGTCGACCGGCTCGTGCAGTCGGCGCTGCGCCGCGGCACCGGCCTGCGCTAGGTCCCTAGACCCGGCCGAGCGTCCAGCCGGCGACGTCGACGAAGCGGCCCCGCCACAGGCCGTGCTCGAACACCTCGCCGCTCGGCAGCAGCGTGCGCGCGTCGGCGAGGTGGAGGAACGACAGCGGCTCGGTGCCGGGGTCGGCCGTGGTGCGCAGGATGTGCTGCTCCACCTGCTCGAGGTCGCCGGCGAACACGGCCGCCTGGCCGGCGCCGCTGGTGCGCACCTGCTCGCGCAGCAGGCGGATCCACACCGGCGCGCCGACGAGGTCGCCCGACACGATGCCGGCCGGGGTCCACAGCGTCACCGCGACGGTGAAGTCGCCGGCGTTCGCGGTGCTGGTGAGCAGGTCGAGCAGCCAGTCGGTGTCGACGCTGCGGACCGGCATCGGGGTGCCCGGCTCGGGCGCGGTCACGACGGCGGCTCCAGCGGGTCGGGCACGGACGGGTCGCGGGGGAGCGCCGTGTCGACGGCCTCCGTCACCTCGAGGATGATCTCGGCGCCGTTGTAGTCGTCGGGCACCTCGAAGGCGGCTCGCACGGTGCGCCCGTACGTGGTCCAGCGCGTGGCGGCGCCGACGTCGCGGGTGGTGAACACGACGCCGTTCACGGCGAAGGGCGGCTCGTCGCGCTCCGGCGCGGGCACGCCGCACTCGAGCGTCACGGGCGGGTCGCCCCAGGCCGCGGTGCGGCCGGCGTCCGGCTCCACCGGCCGGCGCTCGACGCCGGGGTCGAGCTGCTCGGGCAGGGCCTCGAGCAGCGCCGCGCAGGCGCGGTCGACCTTTTCGCCCTGCAGCCCGGGCAGCGGCACCTCGACGGCGCTCGCGGAGCAGCCCGTGAGGGCCGCGGCGAGCGCCGGGACGAGCAGCAGCCTCAGAGGTGCACCACGGGGCAGGTGAGGGTGCGGGTGATGCCGTCGACGCCCTGGATGCGCGCCACGACCAGGCGGCCGAGCTCGTCGACGTCGGAGGCCTCGGCGCGCACGATGACGTCGTACGGGCCCGTGACGTCCTCGGCCTGCGCCACGCCCTCGAGGCCGGAGATCTCGGCGGCGACGGCGGCGGCCTTGCCGACCTCGGTCTGGATGAGGATGTACGCCTGGACGGCCACGGGACGGACCCTTCTGGGAGGCTGGCGAGCGTGCCGGACGCTACCGCACGGGACCTGGGCGAGCGGGAGCTCATCGCCCGGGTGACCGAGCGCCTCGAGATCCTGGGCAGCCGCTCCGACCGGGTGCTGCTCGGCCCGGGCGACGACGCCGCCGTGGTCGTCGCGCCCGACGGCCGGGTGGTCGCCACCACGGACGTGCTCGTGGAGGGCGTGCACTTCCTGCGCGAGTGGAGCTCGCCGCAGGACGTCGGGCACAAGGCCGCCGCGCAGAACCTCGCCGACGTCATGGCGATGGGCGGCACGGCCACCGCCCTGCTCGTGGCGCTCGTCGCGCCGCCCGACCTGCCCGTCGACTGGGCGCTCGGCGTCGCCGAGGGGCTGCGCGACGAGGCGGCCCGGGTCGGGGCCGTGGTGGTGGGCGGCGACACCGCGCAGGGCGACCGGGTGGTGCTCAGCATCACTGCGCTCGGCGACCTCGCCGGCCGCCCGCCGGTCACCCGCTCCGGCGCCCGGCCCGGCGACGTCGTCGTCGTGGCGGGGGTGCTCGGCGCCTCGGCCGCCGGCCTGGCGCTGCTGCGCGACGGCGAGCGGGAGGGGCCGCTGGTCGACCTGCACCGCCGCCCGCAGCCGCCCTACGCGCTGGGGCCGGCGCTCGCGGCTGCCGGGGCGACCTCGCTCGTCGACGTCAGCGACGGCCTGGCGGACGACCTGGGGCACGTGGCGCGGGCCAGCGGCGTGAGCGTCGGGCTGCACCGCGGGCGCCTGGAGGCGGTGCTGCCCGACGGCGTCACCCTCGAGGACGCGCTGCACGGCGGGGAGGACCACGCCCTGGCCGGCACGGTGCCGGCGGGCACCCCGCTGCCCGACGGCGTCGTGGCGGTGGGGAGGGTGGACCCCGGACCTGCGGCGGTGCTGCTGGACGGCGAGCCGGTTCGAGGAGGGTGGGAGCACTTCACATGACGCCAGCCCGCGTGCTGACCGTCGCCGGGTCGGACTCCGGCGGGGGCGCCGGCATCCAGGCCGACCTCAAGACCATGCTCGCCCTCGGCGTGCACGGCATGAGCGTCGTCACCGCCGTCACGGCGCAGAACTCCGTCGGCGTGCAGGGCGGCTGGGACCTGCCGGTCGAGGCGGTGCAGGCGCAGCTCGACAGCGTGCTGGGCGACATCGGCGTCGACGCGGTGAAGACCGGGATGCTCTCGTCGCCCGAGCTGGTGCGCGCGGTCGCCGAGCGGCTGCGCGGCGTCGACGCGCCGCTGGTGGTGGACCCGGTGGGGGTGAGCAAGCACGGCGACCCGCTGCTGCGCGACGACGCCGTCGACGTCCTGCGCTCGGAGCTCGTCCCCCTCGCGACCGTGGTGACGCCGAACCTGCCCGAGGTGGAGATGCTCACCGGCGTCCGGGTGGAGGACGAGGACGGGCTGCGCGAGGGCGCGCTGGCCGTGCTGGACCTCGGGCCGCGCTGGGTGCTGGTCAAGGGCGGCCACCTGTCCGGCGACGCCGTCGACCTGCTCACCGACGGCTCGGTGGACGTGCGGGTGCGCTCGCGGCGCCTGGACAACCGGCACACCCACGGCACGGGCTGCACGCTGGCGAGCGCCATCGCCTCCCGGCTCGCGCTCGGCGACGACGTGCCGCAGGCCGTGCGGGCCGCCAAGCGCTACCTCACCGAGGCGCTGCGCGGCGGCTTCCCGCTCGGCGCCGGCATCGGGCCGGTCGACCACGGCTGGCCGCT
>DATMKB010000024.1:0-4751 GCA_035553635.1 Mycobacteriales bacterium | reverse complement strand
AAGGCGGCCAGCGCGCACGACATGGTGCGCGAGCACCGGGTGCAGAGCGCGCTGGCGCCGCACTTCCCGCAGGTGCCGGCGATGGTGGCCCTGTGCACCGACCCGGCCGTGCTCGGCGCCGACTTCTACGTCATGGAGAAGGTGCCCGGCACGATCCTGCGCCGCAAGCTCCCCGAGGGCCTCGAGCTGTCGCGGGAGCAGGCGCACGCCCTGGGCACTCGCGCGTTCGACGTGCTCGAGCGGCTGCACGCCGTCGACGTCGAGGCGGCGGGCCTGGGCGACCTCGGCAAGGGGCGCGGCTACGTCGGCCGGCAGGTGGCCGGCTGGTCCGACCGGTTCCGGCGCGCCCGCACCGAGAACGTGCCGGACTGCGCGGCGGTCATGCGCTGGCTCGACGCGCACCAGCCCGACGACGTCGGCACCGTGCTCGTGCACAACGACTTCCGGCTCGACAACCTCGTGCTCGACGACGACCTCGACGTCGTCGCCGTCCTCGACTGGGAGATGGCGACCCTCGGCGACCCGCTCATGGACCTCGGCGGCGCCATGGCCTACTGGGTGCAGGCCGACGACGACGACCTGTTCCGGCTCTCCAAGCGGCAGCCGAGCGACCTGCCCGGCATGCCGACGCGCGACGACATCGTCCGGCGGTACGCCGAGCGCAGCGGGCTGTCGCTGAGCGACTGGACCTTCTACGAGGTGTTCGGCCTGTTCCGGCTCGCCGTGATCGTGCAGCAGATCTACTACCGGTTCCACCACGGCCAGACCACGAACCCGGCGTTCCAGGACTTCTGGGCCTTCGTCGGCGTGCTCGAGGACCGCTGCCGGCGCGTCGCGGGGATCGCGTAGTGCCCGTCGTCGCGCTGGTCCGGCACGGCCAGGCGTCGTTCGGGGCGGACGACTACGACGTGCTCTCCGAGCACGGGCGCCACCAGGCGCAGCTCGCCGGCGCGGAGCTGCTGCGGCGGGGCCTGCGCGACCCGCTCATCGTGCACGGGACGCTGCGCCGCCAGCGGGACACCGCCGCGCTCGCGCTGCCCGGCGTCGAGGCCCGCGTCGACGGGCGCTGGGACGAGTACGACCACCTCGGCCTGCTCGAGCGGTACGCGCCGCGCGACGCCGCGCCGCCGGCGACCTCGCGCGAGGTGCAGGTGCTGCTCGACGCCGCCCTCGCCTCGTGGGTGGGGGACGCGGACGGCGGCTTCGGCGCCTTCGCCGGCGGCGCCGCCGACGCGCTGGCCGACCTCGTCGCGGGCCTGCCGAAGGGGCGCGACGCCGTCGTGGTGACCAGTGGCGGCATCGTCGCGGCGCTCGTGGCGGGGCTCCTCGGCGGCGGCGCGGAGGCGGTGGTGGCGCTCAACCGCACGGCCGTGAACGGCGCCATCACCACGCTCGTGGCCGGCGGCTCCGGCACCTCGCTGCTGACCTTCAACGAGCACGCCCACCTGCCGCGCGAGGACGTCACCTACCGCTGACGCTCGGCCCTCCTCTCCGGTGATCGTGATGCGCGATGCGCCGTCCCGGGCGTCCCGGACTGCGGATCCGCCATCACGATCACCGCGGCGGGGCGGGGCGGGGCCGGACGGCGTCAGGTCGCCGCGGCCGCGCGCTCCTTCGCCTCTGTCACGTACGGCGCCAGCAGCAGGCGCGCGACGACGCCGCGGTGCACCTCGTCCGGGCCGTCGGCCAGGCGCAGCGCCCGGGCGACGGTCCACGCCGGCCCGAGGAAGGTGTCCTGCGACAGCCCGGCCCCTCCGTGCAGCTGGATGGCGAGGTCGACCACCGACTGCAGCACGTTCGGCACGACGACCTTGATGGCCGACACCGCCGACAGCGCGCCGGCGAGCCCCTGGGTGTCGAGCAGCCAGGCGGCGTGCAGCACGAGCAGCCGCGCCTGGTCGACCTGCATGCGCGCGTCGGCGAGCTTCTCCCGGTTGCCACCGAGGTTCGCGATCGGCTTGCCGAACGCCTCGCGCGACACCGCCCGGGCGCACGCCGCCTCGAGCACCCGCTCGGCCAGGCCGACGGCGCGCATGCAGTGGTGGACGCGCCCCGGTCCGAGCCGGCCCTGCGCGATGAGGAACGCGTCGCCCGGCTTGCCGATGACGTTCGCGAGCGGCACCCGGACGTCGTCGAAGCGCACCTGACCGTGGCCCGACGGCGCGTCCCACCAGCCCATCGTCTGCAGCATCCGCTCGACCGTGACGCCCGGGGTGTCGCGCGGCACGAGCACCATCGAGTGCTGCGCGTGCCGGTGGGCGGTGGGGTCGGTGAGCCCCATGAAGACCAGCACCTGGCAGTCCGGGTGGCCGACGCCGGTCGACCACCACTTGGTGCCGTTGAGCACCACCTCGTCGCCGTCGACGACCGCGGTCGCCTGCATGTTCGTGGCGTCGGAGGAGGCGACGTCGGGCTCGGTCATGCAGAACGCCGAGCGGATCTCGCCCTCGAGCAGCGGACGCAGCCAGCGGTCCTTCTGCTCCTGCGAGCCGAAGTGGTGGAGCACCTCCATGTTGCCGGTGTCGGGCGCGCTGCAGTTCATCGCCTCGGCGGCGAGCCAGCTGCGACCCATGACCTCGGCGAGCGGGGCGTACTCGACGTTCGACAACCCGGAGACGTCCGGCAGGAAGAGGTTCCACAGGCCCTGGCGGCGGGCCTCCGCCTTCAGCCCGGCCATCTCGGGCAGGGCCGTCCACTGCGGCTCGCCGGTCAGCTGCGGCTGCAGCGCGCGCTCCACCGGCTCGACGTGCTCGCGCACGAAGGCCTCGACCTTCGCGATCAGCTCGGCGGCACGCGGGGAGTGGCTGAAGTCCATGGCCGGTCACCGTACGGTGAGGCCATGACCGCCCCCGACCGGCTCCGGGTGTTCCTCCTCGACGACCACGAGCTCGTCCGGCGCGGGGTGCGCGAGCTGCTCGAGAGCGACGGCGACATCGAGGTGGTCGGCGAGGCGTCGACCGCGGCCGAGGCGCTGGCGCGGGTGCCCGCCGTCCGGCCGCAGGTGGCGGTGCTCGACGTCCGCCTGCCCGACGGCGACGGCGTCACCGTCTGCCGCGAGCTCCGGTCGCAGCTGCCCGAGCTGGCCTGCCTCATGCTCACGTCCTTCTCCGACGACGAGGCGCTGCTCGGCGCCGTCATGGCCGGTGCGGCCGGCTACGTGCTCAAGGACATCCGCGGCGGCGACCTCGTCGGCGCCGTCCGCACGGTGGCCGCCGGCGGGTCGCTGCTCGACGCGAAGAGCACCGCGCACGTGCTGGCGCGGCTGCGCGAGAAGGACGCCGCCGACCCGCTCGACGTGCTCACCGAGCAGGAGAAGAAGATCCTCGACCTCATCGGCGAGGGCCTGACCAACCGGCAGATCGGCGAGCGGATGTTCCTCGCCGAGAAGACCGTGAAGAACTACGTCAGCTCGCTGCTCGCCAAGCTCGGGCTGCAGCGGCGCACGCAGGCGGCCGTGCTCGCGACGGAGCGACGCCAGACCCGCCGGCCGGGGACCTAGGTCCCTGTCGCGGGCGCACCCGGCACCGCACCCTGGACCGCATGCTGCAGACCGAGTCCGGTGCCCGCGAGCTGACCCGCGCCGAGTGCCTGTCCCTGCTCCCGACGGTCCCCGTCGGGCGCCTGGTGTTCACCGACCGCGCGCTGCCCGCGGTCGTGCCGGTCAACTTCGTGCTCGACGGCGACCAGGTGGTCGTGCGCACCGGCGCGAGCAGCACCCTGGCCGCGGCGGTGCGCGGCGCCGTCGTCGCCTTCGAGGTCGACGACTACGACCGGTCGGCCTGCAACGGCTGGACGGTGACCGTCACCGGGCGCGCGCGGCAGGTGACCGACCCGCGCGAGCTGGCCCGGCTGGCCGAACGCGACCTCGTGCCGTGGGTCGGCGCGGACCTGCCGCACTTCGTCGTCGTGCCGGTCGAGCTGGTGAGCGGCCGCCGCGTCGGCGCCGGACCGCTCTCGCTGCCGCACTAGGCGAGCGGGACGCTCCACGCCACCTCGGTGCCGCCCGCCGACGACGCCGGGCCGACCGAGAAGCTGCCGCCGCGCTCCACGGCCCGGCGGCTCATGTTCGCCAGCCCGCTGCGCCGGCCTCCCTCGGGCACGCCGACGCCGTCGTCGCGCACGACGAGCCGGACGTCGGTGTCGCCGACGTCGAGCGAGACGGTGACCGCGGACGCCGAGGCGTGCCGCGCGGCGTTCGAGAGCGACTCGCGCAGGACGGCGAGCAGGTGCTCCGCCACCTCCGGCGTCACCCCCGTGTCGACCAGGCCGCTCATCTGCAGCGCCGGCGCGAAGCCGAGCTGCTCGGCCGCCGCGTCGAGCACCTCGAGCACCCGGCCGCGCAGCGTCACCGGCTCGCTGACGGTGGCGGTCTGCAGCGCGTAGATGCTCGAGCGGATCTCGCGGATGGTGGCGTCGAGGTCGTCGACGGCGCCGCGGACGCGGGCCGCCGCCTCCGGCCGGTCGACGAGCCGGCTCACGCTCTCGAGCGTCATCCCCGTCGCGAACAGCCGCTGGATGACGACGTCGTGCAGGTCGCGCGCGATGCGGTCGCGGTCCTCGAACACCGACAGCCGCTCGGCCTCGCGCCGCCGCTCGGCGAGCTCGAGCGCGACGGTGGCCTGCGCGGCGAAGACCTGGAGCTCGGTGCAGCTGTCGCCCTCGACCGGCGCGCCGTCCACCGGGCCGGCCACGACGAGCAGCCCGGCGCCGGGCCCGGCCCCCAGCGGCACGACGACGGCGGAGCCGACGAC
>DATMKB010000023.1:0-2851 GCA_035553635.1 Mycobacteriales bacterium | reverse complement strand
ACCCCGCACCACCCCGCAGGACCCCGAGCACGTCCCGGCCCGCCCCGCGCGGCCTCCGACCGCTCCGGACCTGGCGCCGGGGAAGGTGCGCCAGGTCCGGAGCGGTCGGAGGCCGCGCGGGGCGGGCCGGGACGTGCTCGGGGTCCTGCGGGGTCGTGCTGGGTGGTGCTGGGTGGTGCGGTCGGGCGTCAGACGAGGCCGGGCAGCCCCTCCTCGTCCTGGTCGGCGAAGGCCTGCTCCTGCTCGGCCTCGTAGGTCCGCCAGGCCTCGGCGTCCCAGATCTCCAGCCGGGTGTTCGCCCCGACGACGACGCAGTCCCGCGACAGGCCCGCGTAGGCCCGCAGCGGCGCCGGGACCGTGACGCGGCCCTGGCGGTCGGGGGTGTCGTCGAAGGCGCTGGCGAAGAAGACGCGGCTGTAGTCGCGCGCCCGCTTGGCCGTCAGGGGGGCGGCGGCCAGCGCCTCCCCCTGCGCGACGAAGTCGGCGCGCTTGAACACGTAGAGGCAGCGCTCCTGCCCCTTGGTGATCACGACGCCCTCCGCCAGCTCGTCCCGGAACCGGGCCGGCAGGAACAGCCGGCCCTTCTCGTCGAGGCGCGGCGTGTGCGTCCCGAGGAACACCCGCCGCCTCCTCTCGCATCGCTGTCCGGGTCCGGCCGAGCCGTGGGATGGCGCCGTCCGGCCCCGTTCTGCTCCGCGGTGCCCCACGTTACTCCACTTCTCCCCACCGTCAACGCCCCACGCCGCGTGGCGCACGCCGGCGCGCTGCGTCGTCGCAGGTCAGCGGCGGTGGTGCGCCGGTGGGGGACGTCCCGCCTCCATGCGCCCCGCGCGGGCTGGGACGGGCCCGGCGGGCGGCTCCCCGAGCCCGCGCCCCGCCGGTCGAGGGGCGCGGTGGAGCGGCGTGGAGGGGCCGGCGGAGCGTGTCCCGGAACACGTCCGCCGCCCCGACCGTTCTGGTCGGGAGCGGTCCGTCCCGGTCCGCGACCGTCGTCCGGCTCCGTCCGGGCCGGTGCGGGCGCCCTGCCGGGACCGGCCACCGGTGACAGACTCGGGAGCGGCGCCGCACCGGCCGCGGCCCGTCCCGCACGCGCCCAGGAGGACCGACGTGGCAGCCCGCACCCCCTCGAGCCCGCGCTCGAGCGCGCCCGTCGGCCTGGACGAGGTCCAGGCCACCGCGGAGCGGGTCCTCGGCAACGTCGAGACCGTGCTCGAGGGCAAGCCCGACGAGGCGCGGCTGGCGCTCGAGGTGATGCTCGCCGAGGGCCACCTGCTCATCGAGGACGTCCCGGGCGTCGGCAAGACGATGCTCGCCAAGGCGCTCGCCCGGTCCATCGACTGCACCGTGCGGCGCATCCAGTTCACGCCCGACCTGCTGCCGAGCGACATCACCGGCGTCTCGGTCTACGACCAGGAGGCGCGCGAGTTCGAGTTCAAGCCGGGCGCCGTGTTCGCCAACGTCGTCGTCGGCGACGAGATCAACCGCGCCTCCCCCAAGACGCAGTCCGCGCTGCTCGAGGCGATGGAGGAGCGGCAGGTCTCCGTCGACGGCACCACCTACCTGCTCGAGACGCCGTTCATGGTCGTCGCGACGCAGAACCCTGTGGAGATGGAGGGCACCTACCCGCTGCCCGAGGCCCAGCGGGACCGCTTCACCGCCCGGCTCTCCATGGGCTACCCCGGGGCCGAGGCCGAGGTCGAGATGCTCGCGGTCCACGGCGACACCGACCCGCTCGACGACCTCGAGCCGGTCACCGACGCGCTCGAGGTGCGCAAGCTCGTCGAGGTGGTGCGCGCGGTGCACGTGAGCGAGGCCGTCCGCCGCTACGTCGTGGCGCTGCTGCAGGGCACCCGCGAGTCGGCCGACCTGCGCCTGGGCGCCTCCCCGCGCGCCGGCCTGCAGCTCGTCCGCGTCGCCAAGGCGCGGGCCGCCCTGGCCGGCCGCGACTACGTGCGGCCCGACGACGTCCAGGAGCTCGCCGAGCCCGTGCTCGCCCACCGCCTGCTCGCCACGCCGGAGGCGCAGGTGGCCCGCCGCACGCCCGAGGACGTCGTCGCGGCGCTCGTCGAGCGCACCCCCCTGCCGGCCGACCGGCCGGCGCCCGCGCGACGCCGGTGACCGGGCTGCGCGCCGCGCTGTCGGGGCTCACCGTGCGCGGGCGCTGCCTGCTCGCCGCCGGTGCGGCCCTCGTCGGCTGCGGCGCGCTGCTCGGGCAGCGCGACCTGCTGCGCGTCGGCGTCTTCCTGCTCGCCCTGCCGCTCGTGGCGGTCGCGGTGGTCGCCCGCACCCGGTACCGGCTGGCCTGCACCCGGCGGCTCGACCCGCCGCGCGTCGAGGCCGGCCGCGCGTCGACGGTGCGCATCCACCTCGACAACGTCTCCCGCCTGCCGAGCGGGGTGCTGCTCATGGAGGACCAGCTCCCGTACGCCCTGGGCGGGCGGCCGCGCTTCGTCCTCGACCGGGTGGAGCCGCAGGGCGCGCGCGACGTCAGCTACCCCGCGCGGTCGGAGGTGCGAGGGCGGTACCGGGTCGGGCCGCTGTCCGTGCGGCTCACCGACCCCTTCGGCCTCGTCGAGCTCACCCGCTCGTTCGCCAGCACCGACGAGCTCGTCGTGACGCCGGTCGTGACGCCGCTGCCCCCGGTGCGCCTGGGCGGCGACTGGTCCGGCGGCGGCGAGGCGGCGTCCCGCGCCGTCGCCACCGCCGGCTCCGACGACACCGCCACCCGCGAGTACCGCTACGGCGACGACCTGCGCCGGGTGCACTGGCGCAGCACGGCCCGCGTCGGCGAGCTCATGGTGCGGCGCGAGGAGCAGCCGTTCCAGAACCGGGCGACGCTCCTGCTCGACGG
>DATMKB010000022.1:0-3845 GCA_035553635.1 Mycobacteriales bacterium | reverse complement strand
CCGGCCGTCGAGCATGAGCGCGACGCGGTCGGCGACGACCACGGCCTCCTCCTGGTCGTGGGTGACGAACAGCGTCGTCACGCCGACCTCCTGCTGCACGCGGCGCACGAGCTCGCGCATCTCCACGCGCAGCGCCGCGTCGAGCTGCGACAGCGGCTCGTCGAGCAGCAGCACCCGCGGCTCGACGACGAGCGCGCGGGCGAGCGACACGCGCTGCTCCTGGCCGCCCGAGAGCTCGCCGACGCGCCGCTTCTCGTAGCCGGGCAGCCGCACGAGGTCGAGCAGCTCGCCCACCCGCCGCCGGGCCTGCGCGCCGCGCACCCCGCGCACGCGCAGCCCGAAGCCGACGTTCTGCTCCACCGTCATGTGCGGGAAGAGCAGCGGCTTCTGGAACACCATCGCCACCGGGCGCCGCTCGGCGGGCGAGCCGACCACCGAGACGCCGTCGAACAGGACGTCGCCCGACGTCGGCGCGAGGAGCCCCGCCACGATCTTCAGCGTCGTCGTCTTGCCGCAGCCCGACGGCCCGAGCAGCGCGACCAGCTCGCCGGGAGCGACGTCGAGGTCGAGCCCCTCGACGACGCGGACCCCGCCGTCGTAGGTCTTGTCGAGCGCCTCGAGGCGCACCGCGGTGCTCACACGCGCCCCAGGCCGGCGAGACCGGTGCGCCCGCCGGCCGAGAGCAGCCGGGAGGTCAGGAGGAGCAGCAGCACCGGCGGCGCGACGATGACGAGGGCGAGGGCGGCGGTCTTCGCCGTGTCGGGCGTGCCGAGGGAGGCGAAGAGCAGCAGGGGCAGCGTGCGGACGGTGCCGCCGCCGACGAGCAGCGTGAGGATGTACTCGCTCCAGGAGATGAGGAAGGCGAAGAGCCCGGCGACGACGAGCCCCGGCGCGACCTGCGGCAGCGTCACCTGCAGCAGCACGCGCAGCGGCCCTGCGCCGAGGACCCGGGCCTGGTCCTCGAAGGCCGCGTCGTAGTTGGCGAAGACCGAGCCCATCACGAGCGTCACGTACGGGATCGTCGGGATGAGGTGCACGAGCACGACCCCGGGGACGCTGTCGGCCAGGCCGTAGCGGATGAACAGCACGTGGATGCCGAGCACCACCGCGAGCCCCGGCACGATGACCGGCGCGAGCAGCAGGAACTGCACGACGCGCTTGCCGCGGAAGGCGTAGAGCCCGAGGGCGCGGCCGGCCGAGAGCCCGATGGCGCAGGCGAGCAGCGCGACGCTGGCGGCGATGGTGAGCGAGGTCAGCAGCCCCTCGACGACGTCGGCGCCCGGCTGGGTGAGGGTGCGGAAGCCGCGCAGCGACCAGCCGTCGGGGACGAGCGCCGGGTAGCGGTAGGTGCTCGCGAAGGCGAAGAGCACCAGCGGCACCAGCGGCACGACGAGGCCGACCAGGAGCAGCCCGAGCCCCAGCGGCCGCGCCGCCTCGCGCAGCGCCCTCACCGCGCCGCCCGCAGGAAGCGCTCGGACAGCCGCATGTACACGAGCACGAGCAGTCCGATGAGCAGCGCGATGACGACGGCGATCGCCATCGCCGGGGCGCGCTGCGTCAGGTCGGTGCTGCGGTAGGACTCGTACGCCACCACCGGCAGCGTCGACGGGAACGGCCGGCCGAGCAGGTACGGCACCTCGTACGAGCCGAAGCTGAACGCGAAGACGATGACCGAGGTCGACACCACGGCCGGGGTGAGCAGCGGGAGCGTCACGTGCCGGAAGCGCTGCCACGCCGTGGCGCCGAGCGTGCGCGCGACCTCCTCGTACGGCGCGATGCCGGTGGTGAGGGCGGCGAGCACCACGACGCCGATGAACGGCGTCTCCTTCCAGACGTACTCGGCGATGATCCCCCAGCCGAAGGCGTCGCCCGTGAGGGCCGGGAAGTCCGCCGTCCCCTCCGTGAGCCCGACCGCCGTGGACAGGCGCGAGACGAGCCCGCTCTGGCCGAGCAGCAGCAGCATCGCCGTGGCGCCCACGACGTGCGGCACCGGCAGGTTGAGCTGGAAGAGCAGCGTCGCGAGGCGCCGGCCGCGGCGGGTGCCGCGGATGAGCAGCCCCACCACCACGGCCAGCACCGCCGAGACGGCGGTCGACAGCAGCGCGATGCGGAAGGTCAGGCCGAACGACGCGCGCACCGCGGGGTCGCGGAACAGCTCGCGGTACGCGTCGAGCGACAGCGCCTCCGACTGCAGGAACGGCAGGTAGCCGAAGCTCTGCGCGACGCCGAACGCGAACCCGCCGAGGAAGAGCACGACGACGACCAGCAGCGCCGGCGCGAGCAGCAGCCAGGGCCGCAGCGCCGCCGGCGGCCGCCGGTCGCGCAGGCGGCGCCCGCCGGCGGCCAGCGGGGCCAGGCCGGTCGGCGTGGCGGTCACCGCTGGAGGACGTTCGCCTTCCAGCCCTCCTCGAGCGCGGTCACCCACTCGGCGACGAGCTCGGGCTGGCTGTTGCGCACCTGCTGCTCGAACGGCAGGTCGGTCTCCGGCACCTCGATGGCGTCGAACTGCGCCTTGACGTCGGCCGGCACCGCGGCGAGGTCGATGCCCGGGTAGGCGCCCGTGACGACCTGCTTCTGGTACTGGCCCTCGGGGCTCTGCAGGATGTTCGCGAGCACCAGCGCGGCCGCCTTGTTCGGCGCGTTGTCGGGGATGGTGACGAAGCTGATGTTGCCGATCGTCCCCTCCTCGAACACCGCGGTGCGCGTGGTGGCCGGGTACACGCCGTCGGCCACCTGCTGCGCGAGGTCGCCCGCGCCGTAGGACAGGAACGCGTCGACCTCGCCCTTGCCGTAGAGGTCCTGCACCTCGGGGCCGCCCTGGGGGTAGGTCTCGCCGCCGCGCCACAGCGACGGCTCGAGGGCGTTCAGGCGCTCCCACAGCTGCGGCGCGAGCTCGTCGTACTCGGCCTGCTCGAACTCGCCCAGGATGTCGTCGGGGCCGCCGGCGACGTCGTAGAGGAAGGTGCGGACGACCATCGAGCCCGTGAAGTCCGGCGGCGCCGGGTAGGTGAAGCGGCCCGGGTTGGCCTTCGCCCAGCTCTCGAGGGCGTCGAGCGAGGCGACGTCGGCGGGCTGCAGCTTCGCGCTGTCGTAGACGACGACCGACTGCGCGCGGCTCCACGAGGCCTCGCAGCCCTCGACCGGCTCGCCGAAGTCGGACGTGACGGCCGGGTCGTCGAAGTCGACGAACTCCGCGTTCGGCAGGTCGTCGGCCCAGCCGCAGTACCAGAGGTCGGCCTGCTTGCCGGTCTTGAAGTTCTCGCCGTTGATCCAGATCATGTCGACCGTGCCGGTGTCGCGGCCGGCCTGCTTCTCGCCGAGCACGCGGTTGACCACCTCGGCGGTGTCGTCGACGCGCACCTGGTTGAGCGTGACGCCCTTCTCGGCCAGCGCGTCCTTCACCCAGCCGTTGACGTAGGCGTTGATCGGGTCGCTGCCGCCGAACATGTACCAGTTGACGGTCTGCCCCTCGGCGGCCGCCTCGACCGACGCCCAGTCGGACAGGTCGAACTCCGCTCCGGAGGACGCGGTGTCGCCGCCGGACCCACCGCAGGCGGTCAGGGCGAGCAGTGCGGTGCCAGCGGCGAGGGCCAGGGCGCGGCGACGCATGTCATGTACCTCCGTTGATGAGAGCCGCGCGGACCCTAGCAGTCGACTGCGGGTGTCGCGCGCCGGCCGCCACGCGGACCGGGCAGGATGCCCGGGTGGACCGCGACGGCTGGATGGACCTGCTCGGCCTCGAGGAGGACGAGGTGCCGCGCCTGCTCGTGCTCGAGGGCACCTGGTGGCGCGACGAGGCGCTCGAGAAGCGGCTGCCGGCCCTGTCGGACGTCCGGCAGCTCGGG
>DATMKB010000021.1:0-23483 GCA_035553635.1 Mycobacteriales bacterium | reverse complement strand
CCCTACGGCCGCTGCGGCGGGCTCTGCGTCTTGGCCGGGTCGCGGACGACGACGCCCTCGAGGATCTCGTCGACCTTGCGCAGCAGCTCCTCGTCGAGCCGGACGCCGGCCGCGGCGACGTTGTCGTGCACCTGCTCCGGCCGCGAGGCGCCGATGATCGCGCTGGCGACGTTGTCGTTCTGGAGCACCCACGCCACCGCGAGGGCCGCCATCGAGAGCCCGGCCTCCTCGGCCAGCGGCTTCAGGCGCTGGACGCGCTCCAGCACCTCGTCGCGCAGGAAGCCCTTGATGAAGCCGGAGCCGGTGGCGTCGGTGGCGCGCGAGCCCTCCGGCGGCGCCTGGCCCGGCAGGTACTTGCCGGTCAGGACGCCCTGCGCGATGGGCGACCACACGATCTGCGACACGCCCTCGCGGGCGCACAGCGGCACGACCTCGTCCTCGATGACGCGCCAGAGCATCGAGTACTGCGGCTGGTTCGACACGAGCCGGTCGAAGCCCATCTCGCCGGCGATCTCGAGCGCCCGCTCGATCTCGGAGGCCTTCCACTCCGAGACGCCGACGTAGAGGACCTTGCCCTGGCGGACGAGGTCGTCGAACGCGCGCAGCGTCTCCTCGAGCGGGGTCTCGTAGTCGAAGCGGTGCGCCTGGTACAGGTCGACGTAGTCGGTTTGCAGCCGTCGCAGCGAGCCGTGCAGCGACTCGGTGATGTGCTTGCGCGACAGGCCGCGGTCGTTCGGTCCGGGGCCGGTCGGCCAGTAGACCTTGGTGAAGACCTCGAGGCCCTCGCGGCGCTGGCCCTTGAGGGCCTCGCCGAGCACCGACTCCGCCTTGGTCTGCGCGTAGACGTCCGCGGTGTCGAAGGTGGTGATGCCGGCGTCGAGCGCGGCGTGCACGCACGCCGTCGCCTGCTCGGCCTCGACCTGCGACCCGTGGGTGAGCCAGTTGCCGTAGCTGATCTCGCTGACCTTCAGGCCGCTGCGGCCCAGGTTCCGGAACTCCATGGCCCGACCCTAGGCGGGGCAGAGCGGGCGCGTCAGGTGCGGGGGGCGGCGGCGGGCATCCGCCAGCGGCGGAAGACCGTCGAGCGCAGCAGCCCGTAGGCGACGTGCCCGCGGGTGCGCTGCTCGTCGGGGAACTCGCGGCGGACGCGCCGGCGGATCGTCGCGCCGAGCACGACGAGGTCGAGGAGCACCGTGAGCAGCCCGGCCATCCAGAGGACGAGCGCGACGTCGAACAGGAAGCGGTTGCCGGTGATCTGGGCGAGGACGAGGAACAGCGCGATCGGCAGCAGCAGGACGCCGGCGTTGCGCCGCGCGTCGACGACGTCGCGCACGAGCTTGCGCACCGGCCCGGCGTCGCGCTTGGGCAGGTAGCGCTCCTCGCCGCGCAGGGCGCCCTCGCGCACGCGCTGGCGGGCCTCGCGCTGCTGCTCCTTCTGCCGCTGCGCGGCCTCCTTGCGCGTGAGCGGGGGCGGCGCGACGGGGCCGGACCGCCGGCGCTCCTTCTCCTTGCGCTTCGGCGTCGGGCGGCCCTTGGGGCCAGCCGGGCCGCCGGGCGGAGGAGCGCTCGCAGTCACGGGAGCAGCCTACTTACGGCAGGGCCAGCATCCGGTCGAGCGCGAGGCGGGCGTCGCGGGCGACGTCGGGGTCGACGACGATGCGGTTCGGCACCCGGCCGGCGACGAGCTCCTCGAGCGACCACACCAGGTGCGGCAGGTCGATGCGGTTCATCGTGGAGCAGAAGCAGACGGTGCGGTCGAGGAACACGACCGTCTTGTCGGGGTGGTCCTGCGCGAGCCGCTTGACGAGGTTCAGCTCGGTGCCGACGGCCCAGGCGCTGCCGGCGGGCGCCGCCTCGAGCGTGCGGATGATGAACTCGGTCGACCCGACGAGGTCGGCGCCGGTGACCACCTCGTGGCGGCACTCGGGGTGCACGAGGACGTTGACGCCGGGGATGCGCTCGCGCACCTCCCGCACCGACTCGGCGGTGAAGCGGCCGTGCACCGAGCAGTGCCCCTTCCAGAGCACCATCTTCGCGTCGCGCAGCTGCTCTGCGGTCAGCCCGCCGGACGGCTTGCGCGGGTCGTAGACGACGCAGTCGTCGAGCGACAGGCCCATCTCCAGGACGGCGGTGTTGCGGCCCAGGTGCTGGTCGGGCAGGAACAGCACGCGCTCGCCGCGCTCGAAGGCCCAGGTCAGCGCCCGCTCCGCGTTGGACGACGTGCAGATCGTGCCGCCGTGCCGACCGGTGAAGGCCTTGATGGCGGCGCTGGAGTTCATGTAGCTGACCGGCACGGTGCTGCCGGCGAGACCGGCGTCGGCGAGCGCCTCCCAGCACTCCTCGACCTGGTCGAAGGTGGCCATGTCGGCCATCGAGCAGCCGGCGGCGAGGTCGGGCAGCACGACGGCCTGGTCGGGCGCGGTGAGGATGTCGGCGGACTCCGCCATGAAGTGCACGCCGCAGAAGACGACGAACTCGGCGTCCGGCCGCGCGGCCGCCTGCTGGGCCAGCTTGAACGAGTCGCCGGTGACGTCGGCGAACTGCACGACCTCGTCGCGCTGGTAGTGGTGGCCCAGGACGAAGACGCGGTCGCCCAGCGCCGCCTTGGCGGCCCGCGCGCGCTCGACGAGCGACGGGTCGGAGGGCAGCGGCAGGTCGCCGGGGCACTCGACGCCGCGCTCGGCGGCGGGGTCGCGCTGGCGGCCGAGCAGGAGCAGGGCCAGCGGGGTCGGCTCGACGCCGGCGGGCAGGTCGAGCCCGGGGGTCGTGGTCATGCGCGGGTCCTCTCCTCGGCGAGCGCCGGTTAGTGTCGCACGGACGAGAACGTCCGGCGGCCCGTCGGGCTTCCCGCAGCGAGAGGGGGCGGTCGTGCGGGTCCTGGTCGCGCCCGACTCCCTCGGCGGCACCCTGACCGCGGTGGAGGCGGCCGAGGCGCTCGCGGAGGGCTGGCGCGCCGCCGCCCCGCACGACGACGTCGTGCTGCTGCCGCTGTCGGACGGCGGGCCCGGCTTCGTCGACGTGCTGGCCGCCGCCCGGCCCGGCGCCGAGCTGCGGCCGCTCGTCGTCGAGGACCCGCTCGCGCGCCCCGTGCCGGCGGCGTGGCTGCTCGACGGCGCCACCGCCTGGGTGGAGAGCGCGGCGGCCTGCGGGCTGCACCTGCTGGCGCACGACGAGCGCGACCCCCGCCGCACGACGACGTACGGCGTCGGCCAGCTCGTGCGGGCGGCGCTCGACGCCGGCGCGGGCCGGGTCGTCGTCGGGCTCGGCGGCAGCGCCACCAACGACGGCGGCGCCGGCCTGCTCGCCGCCCTCGGCGTGCAGCGGCTCGACGCCGCGGGGCAGCAGCTGGCGCCCGGCGGGGCGGCGCTGGCCGCCCTCGACCGGCTCGAGGGCGACCCCGACCCGCGGCTCGCGCAGGTCGAGCTGGTCGCGGCCACCGACGTCGACGCCCCGCTGCTCGGCCTGTTCGGCGCGAGCGCGGTCTTCGGGCCGCAGAAGGGCGCCGGCCGCGACGACGTCCTGGCCCTCGACGCCGCCCTGACCCGCTGGGCCGACGCCCTCGAGGCCCGCACCCGGCCGGTGCGCGACCTTCCCGGCGCCGGCGCGGCCGGCGGGCTCGGCGCGGCCCTGCTGGCCCTGGGCGCCCGCCGGGAGAGCGGCCTCGACCTCGTCGCCGCGCACACCGGCCTGGACGACGCCGTCGACGGGGCCGACCTCGTGCTCACCGGCGAGGGCACCTTCGACATGACGTCGCTGCGCGGCAAGGTCGTCGGCGGCGTCTGCCGGCGGGCCGCGGAGGCGGCGGTGCCGTGCGTCGTCGTCGCCGGGCAGGTGGAGGTCGGGCGGCGCGAGGCCGCGGCCGCCGGCGTCGAGAGCGAGCACGCCCTCGCCGACGCCGTCGGGCTCGAGCGGGCGCTGGAGCGGCCCGCGGAGGCCCTCGCGGCGGTGGCGGAGCGCCTCGCGCGGCAGTGGTCGCCGGCTCGGGGGAGGTGAGCCGGCGTGGCAGCATGGGCACAGCCGGAACAGCCCGCCGCAGCGCGGCGTTGGACCGGACGCCCGCCCCCGACGCTCAGGAGCCAGGGATGACTGCCGAGACCACCAGCACCGCCACCGGTGTGATCCTCACCGACCCCGCTGCCGCGAAGGTCAAGGCCCTGCTCGAGCAGGAGGGCCGGGACGACCTCGCCCTGCGCGTCGCCGTCCAGCCCGGCGGCTGCTCCGGCCTGCGCTACCAGCTCTTCTTCGACGAGCGCTCCCTCGACGGCGACGCCGTGCAGGAGTACGAGGGCGGCGCCGTCAAGGTCGTCGTCGACCGGATGAGCGTGCCGTACCTCGCCGGCGCCACCATCGACTTCGTCGACACGATCGAGAAGCAGGGCTTCACCATCGACAACCCGAACGCCGGCGGCTCCTGCGCCTGCGGCGAGTCGTTCCACTAGTCCGCTCTACGCTCCGACGACCCCCGCCCGCGGCGGGGGTCGCGGCGTTCCTGGAGGTCGAAGCATGCGTGAGGCGTTCCTCGTCGGCGGTGTCCGCACCCCGGTCGGCCGCTACGGCGGCGCCCTGTCCGCCGTCCGCCCCGACGACCTCGCGGCGCTCGTCGTCGGCGAGGCCGTGCGGCGCGCGGGCGTCGACCCCGACCGGGTCGACGAGGTGGTGCTCGGCGCCACGAACCAGGCCGGCGAGGACAACCGCAACGTCGCCCGCATGGCCGTCCTGCTGGCCGGCCTGCCGCTGCACGTGCCGGGCCACACGGTCAACCGGCTCTGCGCCAGCGGCCTGACCGCCGTCGCGAACGCCGCGATGGCCGTTCAGACCGGCGAGGCCGACGTCGTGGTGGCCGGCGGCGTCGAGTCCATGACCCGCGCGCCCTGGGTCATGGCCAAGCCCGGCACCCCGTGGGCGAAGCCGGGGGAGGTGCACGACAGCGCGCTCGGCTGGCGGTTCGTCAACCCGAGGCACGACCCCGAGCACACGATCACGCTCGGCCAGACCGCCGAGCGGGTCGCGGCGCTCGACGGCATCACCCGCGAGGAGTCCGACGCGTTCGGGCTGCGGAGCCAGGAGCGCGCGGCCAAGGCCGTCGACAACGGCGCCTTCGACGCCGAGATCGTGCCGGTCGAGACCACGAAGGGCCGCGAGCAGGTCACGGTCAGCCGCGACGAGACGGTCCGGCCGACGACGCTGGACGCGCTGGCCAGGCTTCAGCCGTCCTTCGCCGCCGACGGCGTCGTCACCGCCGGCACGAGCAGCCCGCTGTCCGACGGCGCCTCGGCCGTCGTGGTCGCGAGCGAGGAGGCGGTGCGCGACCTCGGCCTCGCGCCGCGGGCGCGCGTCGTCACCACGGCCAACGCCGGGCTCGAGCCGCACCTCATGGGCCTCGGCCCGGTGCCGGCCACCGAGAAGGCACTCGCCCGCGCCGGCTGGACCGTCGGCGACCTCGACGTCGTCGAGCTCAACGAGGCGTTCGCCGTGCAGGTGATCGCGAGCGCCCGGCGCCTGGGCCTCGACGAGGAGCGGCTCAACGCCGACGGCGGCGCGATCGCCCTCGGTCACGCCCTCGGGTCGTCGGGCTGCCGCATGCTCGTCACCGGGCTCGGCCGGCTCGAGCGCGAGCAGGGCCGCCGGGCGCTGGTGACGATGTGCATCGGCGTCGGCCAGGGCGCCGCCATGCTCGTCGAGCGGGTCTGACCCCTAGGCGCCGTAGTCGTTCCACGAGCCGACGCCGGCGACGGCCTCGGCGTCGGACAGGTCGATCTCGACCGCCGGCACGGGCCGGGCGAGCGGCAGGCGGATCTCGCCGGGCACGTAGGGCGCGAGCACGCCGCTGACCTCGCGGCAGTCCTCGACGAGGTCGATGACGGAGAAGTCGTCGTCGGCAGGGACGGGGGCAGAGGTGGTCATGCGGCGGACGGTAGGCAGTTACCGACGGGTACCCAAGCCCTACTGAGCGGTAGTGTTCCGCGCCCCCGCGGCTAGCCTCGCCGGATGCGCATCGCCGTCGCCGGGTCCATCGCGACCGACCACCTGTTCAGCTTCGACGGGCGCTTCGTCGACGTCCTGCTGCCCGAGCACCTGGGCAAGCTGTCGCTGTCGTTCCTGGCGAGCGACCTGCAGGTCCGCCGGGGCGGCACCGGCGCGAACATCGCCTTCGGCATGGGCGTGCTGGGCGCCCGGCCGCTGCTCGTGGGCGCCGTCGGCCGCGACGCCGCCGACTACCTGCTCTGGCTCCAGGACCACGGCGTCGACACCAGCGCCGTGCGGGTGAGCGGCACGCTCGCCACGGCGCGGTTCACCTGCACCACCGACCAGGACCTGTCGCAGCTCGCCACCTTCTACCCCGGCGCGATGGTGGAGGCGGCGCTCATCGACGTCGCCGAGCTCGGCGACCTCGACCTCGTCGTCGTCGCGCCCGACGACCCGGCCGCGATGCTCCGCCACAGCGCCAGCTGCCGCGACCGCGGCGTGCCCTTCGCCGCCGACCCCTCGCAGCAGCTCGCCTACATGGACGGCGCGGCGATCCGCGGGCTCGTCGAGGGCGCCACGTACCTGTTCACCAACGAGTACGAGGCCGGCCTCGTGCACGAGAAGACCGGCTGGTCGCCCGACGAGGTGCTCGCGGTGGTCGGCACGCGCATCACCACCCACGGCGCCGGCGGGGTCGTCGTCGAGCGCCGCGGCGAGCCGTCGCTGCACGTGCCCGTCGCACCCGCGCGCGAGATCGCCGAGCCGACCGGCGTCGGCGACGCCTTCCGCGCCGGCTTCCTCACCGCGACGGCCTGGGGCCTGACGGCGGAGCGCGCCTGCCAGGTCGGGGCGCTGCTGGCCACGCACGTCGTCGAGACGGTGGGGACGCAGGAGTACGCCTACTCGCGCGAGGGGTTCCTCGCCCGCCTCGCCGAGGCCTACGGCGACGACGCCGCCGCCGACGTCGCGCCGCACCTGGCGGGCTAGGCCCGCACCCGGTAGGCGGTGGCCCCGCCCGCCGGGACCTCGCCGAGGTACTCCTTCCCCCGCATCCGGGCCCAGGCCGGCACGTCGTGCCGGGCGGCCGGGTCGTCGCTCACCACCTCGACCACCGTGCCCGGCTCCGCCGCGGCCACCGCGCGCGCGAGCTCGATGACCGGCACCGGGCAGGGCCGGCCCGTGCAGTCGACCGTGACGTCGGGGCGGGCGTCGGGCGTCACAGCCCCTCCACCCCTGCGGCGCGGCGCAGGTCGGCCACCACCTCCGGCAGGACGGCGAGGAAGCGCTCGACGTCGTCCTCGGTGGTGGCGGCCGACAGCGACACCCGCACGTTGCCGTGCGTCAGCACGCCCATCGCGGCGAGCACGTGGCTCGGCTCGAGCGTCGACGCCGTGCAGCTCGACCCGCTGCTCACCGTGAAGCCGCGCCGCTCGAGCTCGACGAGCAGCGCCTCGCCGTCGACGTAGAGGCAGGAGAAGGTCACCAGGTGGGGGAGCCGGTCGACGGGGTCGCCGACCACCTCGACGTCGGGGACGGTGGCGGCCACCCGCGCGCGCACCCGGTCGACGAGCGGGCGCAGCCGGCGGTCCTCGTCCGACGCGGCCGCCGCGGCGGCCTGCAGCCCGACGGCGGCGGCGACGACGAGCGGCAGCGCCGGCTGGCCCGGCACGCGGCCGCCCTCGCGCTCGTCGTCGGGCAGCGGCGAGCGCCAGCGGACGCCGGTGCGCACCGCCAGCACGCCCACGCCGGTCGGCCCGCCCCACTTGCGGGCGCTGGCCACGAGGGCCGACCACCCGCCGGGCACCGGGCGCCGCCCGACGTCCTGGCAGGCGTCGACGAGCAGCGGCACACCGGCGGCCCGGCAGGCCGCGGCCACCTCCTCGACCGGCTGCAGGGTGCCCACCTCGTGGCTGGAGGCGAGCAGGCAGGCCAGCGCGGTGTCGTCGCGCAGGGCGGCGGCGAAGGCGTCCCCGTCGGTGCGGCCGAGCCGGTCGCAGACGACGGAGGTGGCCGAGCCGCCCTCCTCGACGAGCCGCTCGACGGCGTGCAGCACCGCCGAGTGCTCCACCGCGGCGTGGACGACGTGCCGCCCGGCGCGCCGCCGGCCGCCCGCGAGCCCGAGCACCCCGAGGTGGGCCGCCACCGTGCCGCTCGGGGCGAACGACACCTCGGGAGGCCGGCAGCCGAGCACGTCCGCGACCGCCTCGCGGGCGCCGTCGAGCAGCAGGCGGGCCCGGCGGCCGGCGGCGGACAGGCGGGCCGGGTCGGCCCAGCCGTCGTCGAGCGAGGCCTCCAGCGCGGCCCGCGCGGCGGGGGAGAGCGGCACGCCGGACGCGGCGTCGAGGTGCACCGGCGCGCTCCCGCGGGCGGTGGCCGGCATGGTGTCGCTCACACCGGCAGACGCTAGCCCGCAGGGGTGACGCGGGAGGGCGCCGGACGGCGGTGCCGACGCGCCTCGCCGGGGCGCACCCCAGCGGGTGGGGGGAGGTCCGCTGGGATAGTCTCGCCGCCGTGGGGAGAGGGGTCTCCAGGCTGGTCCGGAGCCGCTCCTCCCGCACCGGTCCCACGCTCAGGAAGGCACCGCGACCTTGAGTCCCACCCCGCCGTCGGGCCGTGCGCCCGGCGCCCGGCGTCCCGCCGGGCTGCGCCCGCTCCGGGTCGCGACCGCCCTGCTCCTGGGCGCCGTCGCGCTGACCGGCTGCGACGCCCGCGAGATCTACGAGGCGAGCCTGTCGTGGGGCCTGCCCGAGCCGATCAGCGAGCAGGGCCAGAACATCTACGACCTGTACCTCGGCTCGAACGCCGCGGCCGTGGTCGTCGGCGTCTTCGTCCTCGCGCTCATCCTGTTCGCGACCTTCCGCTACCGGAAGCGCAGCGACGAGCTGCCCCGCCAGGTCCGCTACAACCTGCCGGTCGAGGTGCTCTACACCGTCGTCCCGTTCGTGATCATCGCCGTGCTCTTCTACTACACGGTGCTGAGCCAGAACTACGTCAACGAGCTCACCCCCGAGGAGGAGCTCGACGGCGCGGTCGCCAGCGGCGAGGTCGTCAACATCGGCGTCGTCGGCTTCCAGTGGAACTGGGAGTTCAACTACACCGACGAGGACGTCCGGGTCATCGGCGAGACCGGCCGCTTCGCGCAGCTCGTGGTCCCCACGGACACCACGATCCGCTTCACGAACTCCTCGCCCGACGTCATCCACTCGTTCTGGGTGCCGGCGATGCTCTTCAAGCGCGACGTCATCCCGGGCCGGGCCAACACCTACGAGATCGTCTTCAACAAGACCGGCGAGTACATCGGCCGCTGCGCCGAGCTGTGCGGCGAGAAGCACGCGTTCATGAACTTCTCGCTCAAGGTCGTCACCCCCGACGAGTACCGGTCCTACATCGACGGCCTGCAGGCCGACCCCAACGCCGCGATCCTCACCGCCCCCGCCGGGAGCAGCTCGTGACCCTCCTGTCCAACCCGACGACGCCCGCCGGCTTCCGCCGGCCGCGCACCCCCGCGGGGTCGCAGGTCGTCAAGGTCCTCACCACGACCGACCACAAGACCATCGGTCTGCTCTACCTGGTCACGTCGTTCTTCTTCTTCCTCGCCGCCGGCCTCATGGCGATGATCATGCGCGCCGAGCTGGCCCAGCCGGGCCTGCAGGTCGTGTCGGCCGAGCAGTACAACCAGCTGTTCACCATGCACGGCACGGTGATGATGTTCCTGTTCGCGCCGCCCGCGGCGTACGGGTTCGCGAACTTCATCATGCCGCTGCAGATCGGCGCGCCGGACATGAGCTTCCCGCGCCTGAACGCCTTCTCCTACTGGCTGTACCTGTTCGGCGGCCTCACCGTCATGGCCGGCTTCCTCACCCCCGAGGGCGCCGCGTCGTTCGGCTGGTTCGCCTACGCGCCGCTGAACTCGATCATCCACTCGCCGCAGCTCGGCGCGGACCTGTGGATCATCGGCCTGCTCGGCGCCGGCCTCGGCACCATCCTGGGCGCCGTCAACTTCATCACGACGATCATCACGCTGCGCGCCCCCGGCATGACGATGTTCCGGATGCCGATCTTCACCTGGAACATCCTGGTGACGTCGATCCTGGTGCTCTTCGCCTTCCCGGTGATCACCGGCGCCTTCTTCGCGCTGCTCGCCGACCGGCACCTCGGGGCGCTGGTCTACGACGCCCAGAACGGCGGCCCGATCCTCTGGCAGCACCTGTTCTGGTTCTTCGGACACCCCGAGGTCTACATCGTCGCGCTGCCGTTCTTCGGCGTGATCTCCGAGATCATCCCGGTGTTCAGCCGCAAGCCGATGTTCGGCTACAAGGGCCTGGTCTTCGCCACCATCGCCATCGGCGCGCTGTCGCTCACCGTGTGGGCGCACCACATGTACCCGACCGGCGCGGTCCTGCTGCCGTTCTTCGCCTTCCTGTCGTTCCTCATCGCGGTGCCGACGGGCGTGAAGTTCTTCAACTGGATCGGCACCATGTGGCGGGGGCAGGTGACCTACGAGACGCCGATGGTCTTCGCGGTCGGCTTCCTCGTCACCTTCCTCCTGGGTGGCCTCACCGGCGTCCTGCTGGCCTCGCCGCCCATCGACTTCCACGTCAGCGACACGTACTTCGTCGTGGCGCACTTCCACTACGTGCTGTTCGGCACGGTCGTGTTCGCCTTCTTCGGCGGCGTCTACTACTGGTTCCCGAAGCTCACCGGCCGGTTCCTCGACGAGCGCCTCGGCAAGGCGCACTTCTGGACGGTGTTCATCGGCTTCCACACGACGTTCCTCGTGCAGCACTGGCTGGGCAACGAGGGCATGCCGCGCCGCTACGCGGACTACGCGCCGACCGACGGCTTCACGGCGCTCAACACCATCAGCACGCTCGGCGCCTTCGTCCTGGGGGCGAGCACGCTGCCGTTCATCTACAACGTCATCGTCAGCTACCGCCGCGGCCCGGTGGCGCAGGGCGACGACCCGTGGGGCTTCGGCAACTCGCTCGAGTGGGCCACCAGCTGCCCGCCGCCGCGCCACAACTTCGTGACGCTGCCGCGCATCCGCTCGGAGCGCCCCGCGTTCGACCTGCACTACCCGGAGGCCGCCGGCCGGGTCGACATGCACGCCTCACCCGAGTTCGGGGCGTCGCCCGAGACCGAGACGAAGGGCTGATCCCGTGAAGGTCGAAGCCGTCCTCTTCGCGTTCTTCGCGGTCTTCCTCGTCCCGGCGAGCATCGTCTACTGGGTGTTCTCGGGCGACTGGACCGGCACCGCGTGCCTGGTCATGTCGATCCTGCTCGCCATGATGGTCGCCTACTACCTCTGGTTCACGGCCCGCCGCATGGAGGCGCGGCCGGAGGACCGTCCCGACGCCGAGATCTCCGAGGGCGCCGGCGAGGTCGGCTTCTTCGCGCCGCACTCGTGGTGGCCGATCGCCCTCGCGGCGTCGTTCACCGTCACGATCGTCGGCCTGGTCATCGGCCCGTTCCTCGCGCTCATCGGGTTCGGCCTGGTCGTGTACACGACGCTGGGCCTGCTCTTCGAGTACTACGTCGGCATGAACCGCTCGCAGGGCCACACGCTCGGCCAGCTGCGCGCCATGGGCGAGAAGCCGACCAGCATGCACAAGTTCCTGGGCGAGTAGCCCCCCCGCGCCCCGGACGGCCGGCTCCCTCCTGGGGGGCCGGCCGTCGGCGTCTGCGGTCCTGTCAGGAGGCGGTGGCACCCTGCGCGTCGTGGCGACCTCCTACTACACGGCCTCCAGCATCGACGGCTTCGTGGCCGACCCCGGGCACTCGCTGTCCTGGCTGCTGACCCGCGACGTCGACGTGCACGGGCCGATGGGCTACGAGGGCTTCCTCGAGCGCGTCGGGGCCCTGGTGATGGGCTCGAGCACCTACCGCTGGCTGCTCGACCACCTCGGCGAGTCGGGCGAGGCGTGGCCGTACGCCCTGCCGTGCTGGGTCCTCACCACGCGCCAGCTGCCCGCGGCGGCTGACAGCGTCCGCTTCGCCCGCGGCGACGTGGCGGAGCTCCACCCGCACCTGCTCGCCGCGGCGGGCGACGAGGACGTCTGGGTGGTCGGCGGGGGAGACCTCGCCGGCCAGTTCGCCGACGCCGGGCTGCTCGACGACGTCTGGGTGCAGTACGCGCCGGTGGCGCTGGGCGCCGGTGCGCCGCTGCTGCCTCGGCGGCTCGAGCTGCGCCTCGAGGAGGTCGTGCGCAACCGCGAGTTCGCGTGCGCGCGGTGGAGCGTCGTCCGGGGCGGCTGAGGGCCGTCGTCAGGGCAGGCCGAGCAGCGCCCGCACGCCGGGCGCCTCGACGACCGACGGGCCGTGGCGCACCACCCGCCGGCCGAGCGTGTCGCGCAGCTCTGCCGTGCCGACGTCGAGGGGGAGGCGGGCCGCCCGTCGAGCCCTCAGCACGGCCAGGAGCCGTCCCAGCGGCGTCCGGGCCCGGCCGGCCGTCACAGCACGCAGGGCGGCCCAGCGGGCTCCGGCGCGGGCGCCTCGCCGGCGGGAGCCTCGGGCGCCGGTGCGGGGGCCTGCTCGGCCGGCCCGACGGTCACCGCCCGGGTGCCGGCGTAGTCCGCGCCGACGACGAGGACGAGCCCGCGGGCTCCCAGCGACGGGTCGAGCTGCGTCGTGGCGCCCGGCACGGAGGCCGCCACGGTGGCGGCGGACTCGGCCCGGTCGCTGCCGTGCAGGACGACGGACGTCGCGGTGTCCGTGCGGTCGGCGTTGCCGGTGCCCGTGACCGTGAAGCCCTGCCGCGCGAGGTCGTCGGCCGCGGTGCGGGCCAGGCCCGCGCGGGAGGTGCCGTTGCGGACCTCCAGCCGGATCGCCGTCGGCGGCACCTCCACGGTGGGCGGCGGCTCGCTACCCCCGCCGCCGTCTTCGGGGGACAGGCCGGCGAAGAAGCCCGGCAGGGCGGCCTCGTCGAGCTCGACCACCAGCGCGGAGCCGCGGCGCGCGGCCGGGTCCGACACGGGCACGGTCTGGTACGCCAGGCCACCGCTCGCGGCGCCCCGGAGCCGCCAGGCGAGCCGGGCCAGGTCGAACGTCGAGGTGCCCTCGTCGACCGTCACGGACGACGTGACGGCCTGCAGCAGCCGCAGCGCGCGGTCGGGCCGCAGCAGGGTGCTCGGGGACAGGACCTGGCGGGCGGCCTGGGCGAGGAAGTACTGCTGGCGGGCCACCCGGTCGAGGTCGCCGCGGGGCAGCCCCTCGCGCTGCCGGACGAAGCCGAGGGCGTCGCCGCCGTCGAGCCGCTGGACGCCGGCCGGCAGGTCGATGCCCGCCTTGACGTCCTGCGCCGGCTGGCACAGGTTCACCTCCACGCCGCCGAGGGCGTCGGTGAGGCGGAGGAAGGCGATGAAGCCGACCTCCATGTACGCGTCGATCTGCAGCCCGGACAGCGCCTCGACGGTCTCGACGAGCTTGCTCGGACCGCTGCCCGGTGCCTCCCGCTCGCCGACCTGGTAGGCGGTGTTGATGCGGCCGCGGCCGGATCCGGGGATCTCCACCCACGAGTCGCGGGGGAACGACACGAGCACCGGCGCGCCACCTCCGGCCGGCACGTGCAGCAGCACGATCGTGTCGGTGAGGGTGCCCTCGTTGCCACCGCCCTTGAGGCCCGTGCGGACCTCGAGGAGCTCCTCCTCGGTGAGGCCCTCGCGCGAGTCGGAGCCCACGAGCAGGACGTTGCGGTCGCGCCCGTCCGGGTCGACGCCCTCGGCGCGCACCGCGGCCACCGGCACCCGGTCGATCCGCCGGTCGTAGTAGGCCAGCGACACCAGGCCGCCGACCACGCCGACGAGCAGCAGCACCAGCAGCAGAGCGAGGCCCCGGCGCAGCAGCCGCCCCTGGCGGCGGGGCGCGCGCGGTGCTGGCGCCGGCCGGGCGGTGCCGCGGCGCGGGTCGAGGTGGCGGGGGAGCGGGCCCTCGCCCCCCGCCGGCTCCGCGGACCGGCGCCCGGCGTACGACGGACCCCCGCCGCGCTCCGGGCGGCGCCGGCCGCGCGGGTCGAGGTGCGGGGGCAGGGGAGCGTCGTCGGGCGTGCCGCCCCCGCGCTCGGTCATCGGTCCTCCTCGTCGCGGCCGCCGGGTCCCGGCGCCGCGGGACATCCTGCCGCCTCGTGCCGCCGCACTCCGTCCGGCCCTGCCGGAGGGACGCCGGACCGCCGTGGTGCGTTCCGCCCAGACGCCGAGAGCCCCGTCACCACGCGGGTGACGGGGCCCTCGGGACGTGCGCGGACTACTGCTGGCCGGAGCCCTCGAGCTCACCGGCCGGCGTCGACTCCGGGCGGGGCGAGCCGCTCTTGCGCGGGCGCAGGAAGCCCTGCTTCTGCGGCTTGTCGAGCTCGACCCACTGGGTGTCGTCGTGGCCCGAGCCGTGCGGCGCCGAGTCCGACGGCTCGCCGTTGGCGAGCTGCTTGTGGCCGCCGCCCAGCTCGGACGGCTCCACCCGGGTGAGGGCGATGCGGTACGGCACCGGCAGCGGGACCGTCTCCTCGACGAACTCGCCCGACGGCAGCCGGCGGATGGTGCCCGACTCGATGCCGTGGTGCAGCAGCTCCTCGTCGCTCTTCTGCATGCCGATGCAGATGCGCTTGGTGATCACGTAGACCAGCGGCGGCACCACGAGCAGGCCGACGCGGCCGGCGTAGGTGGTGCTGTTGACGCTGATCTGGAAGATCGACGCGATGACGTCGTTGCCGCCCGAGATCCACAGGATCATGTAGAAGGCGATCGACATGGCGCCGATGGCGGTGCGGGTGGGGGTGTCCCGCGGCCGGTCGAGGATGTTGTGGTAGTCGCGGTCGCCGGTGAAGCGCTGCTCGAGCCACGGGTACGCCATCATCGCCGTGAAGATCAGGCCGGGGATGACGACGGCCGGGACGATGATGTTGAGCGGCACCGTGTAGGGCCCGAGGTAGAGCTCGATGCCCGGCATGAGGCGCGTGGCGCCGTCGAGCCAGCCGACGTACCAGTCGGGCTGGGAGCCAGCGGTGACCTGCGAGGGGTTGTAGGGCCCGTAGAGCCAGATCGGGTTGATCTGGAACAGGCCGCCCATCGCCGCGAGCACCGCGAAGACGAGGAAGAAGAAGCCGCCCGCCTTGGCCGCGTACGCCGGGTACAGCCGGCTGCCGACGACGTTGGTCTCGGTGCGCCCGGGCCCCGCGAACTGGGTGTGCTTCTGGTACCAGATCAGCATCATGTGGACGGTGATCAGGCCCAGGAGCACCAGCGGGACGATGAAGACGTGGGCGATGTAGAGGCGGTCGAGGAACTCGGTGCCCGGGTACTCGGCGCCGAAGAACAGGAACGCCACCCAGGTCCCGACCACCGGGATCGCCAGCATGATGCTCCAGGCGATGCGCAGGCCGGTGCCCGACAGGAGGTCGTCCGGCAGCGAGTAGCCGGCGAAGCCCTCGAGGATGCCGAGGATGAGCAGCAGGACGCCGATCACCCAGTTGATCTCACGCGGCTTGCGGAACGCCCCGGTGAAGAAGACGCGGGCCAGGTGCACCACGATCGCGACCACGAACAGCAGCGCCGCCCAGTGGTGGATCTGGCGCATGACCAGGCCGCCCTTGACGTCGAACGCGATGTCGAGCGTCGAGTGGTAGGCCTCGCTCATCGGCTGCCCGAGCAGCGGCGTGTAGCTGCCCTCGTAGGTGACCTCGGCCAGCGACGGCGTGTAGAAGAACGCCAGGTAGGTGCCCGACAGCAGCAGGATGATGAAGCTGTAGAGGGCGACCTCGCCCAGCATGAAGGACCAGTGGTCCGGGAAGACCTTGTTGAGGCTGCGCCGGACGAAGTTCGACGAGCCGAGGCGGTCGTCGACCCAGCGGCCGGTGCCGTTCGCGGCCTGGCCGGCGAGGGTGCCCGCCCGCGAGGGCCGCGTGGTGGTGGGGCTTGTCATCGTGAGTCGCGCTCCCAGTAGGACGGACCGATGGGCTCGTCGAAGTCGCCCGTGGCGATGAAGTATCCCTCCTCGTCGACGCTGATCGCCAGCTGAGGCAGCGGGCGCGCGGCGGGGCCGAAGATGACCTCCGCGCCGCGGCTGGCGTCGAACGTGGACTGGTGGCAGGGGCACAGCAGGTGGTGCGTCTGCTGCTCGTAGAGCTTCACCGGGCAGCCCAGGTGGGTGCAGATGCTCGAGTACGCGATGTGGCCCTGGTAGTCGTAGCCCTCCTTGCCCGGCAGGGGCGTGAACTCCTGCGGGCGCATGCGGATGAGCAGGACCGGGGAGTCGGCGCGCAGCTGCGGCAGCTCGACGTCGGGGAAGACGCTCTCGACGCTGCCGACCTGCAGGTCGCCGAGGCGGACCGGCTGGCCGTTCACGCGGTACAGGCGCATGCCGGCGCGCCAGGCGGTGCTGGCGAGCTCGCGCTCCTTGTGCTGCCAGCGGCCCATGCCCAGGGCGAACGGCAGCGGCAGCAGCGCCAGCGAGCCGGCGCCGACGGCGAGCGTCGACAGCAGCAGCGGGCGGCGCTTGACGCCGGCGTCGTCGAGGCCCTGCTTGAGGGCCTCGGCCGTCGCGGCACGCTCGTCGTCGGGGGAGCCGAAGGGGTGCCGCTCCTGCACGGCCTCCTCGTCGACCATGAGCGTCTTGGCCCACAGCACGGTGCCGGCGCCGACGCCGCCGAGGGCCAGGGCGAGCAGGACGCCGAGGACCGGCGTGAACAGCGGCTGGTTCTCCTCGCCGAAGCGGAACTCGCCGACGAGGTACCAGACGCAGAACGCGAGGACCGAGACGAACGACAGCAGGAACAGGCCCGCGACCTTGCGCTCGGCGCGCTTGGCCTCGGCCGGGTCGAGGTCGGTCTTGCGCGGGTGCGTGAGCTCGTCGCGCGCCTCGGTGCCGGCCGACGAGCTGTACTGCTGGTCGGTGCGGCCGGAGGCGGCGAGGGCGGCCGCGCTGTCGGTCTGGCGGAAGTCGCCGTCGGACAGGCCGGAGCCGGTGGAGCCGCCGGCGGCGTCGGGCGTGGCGGGCTCGGGGCCGCGCAGGCGGTCCCGGATCGAGCCGCCGGCGTCGGCGGACGTGCCCTTCGGGGCGTCAGGCGGAGGGGTCACGAGCGGGCACCGATCCAGAGCGTGAGGCCGACGAGCGAGGTGATGCCGACGAGCCACATGAGCAGGCCCTCGGAGACGGGGCCGTAGCGGCCCAGACCGGCGCCGCCCGGGTCCTCGTGCTCGGTGATGTAGCGGACGTAGCGGGTGATGGCCCGCTTCTCCTCCGGGCTGAGCTGGTTGTCGCTGTAGCGCGGCATCTGCTCAGGACCGTGCTGCATCGCCGTGTAGATGACGCGGGCGCTGGCGGCCGAGAGCTCCGGCGCGTACTTGCCGTAGGTCAGCGCGCCGCCGGAGCCGGCGAAGTTGTGGCAGCTGGCGCAGTTCGTGCGGAACAGCTCGCCGCCGAGCTGCAGGTCGCCGTCGAGCAGGTCGACGTCGTCGCCCGGGGCCTCGACGCCGCCGCCGTTGGCCTGGATGTAGGCCGCGAGCTGGTCGATCTGCTCGATCGTGTACTTGGGGGTCTTGCGCTGCGCCTGCTGCACGCCGGCCGACAGCGGCATGCGGCCGCTCTCGACCTGGAAGACGACCGCCGCCGAGCCGATGCCGATGAGCGAGGGGCCGGAGGCGCCCTGCAGGTTCAGGCCGTGGCAGGTGGAGCAGCCGGTCTCGTAGAGCCGCTTGCCCTCGCGGATCGCCAGGGACTGCTGCGAGGCGGCGTCCTCCTGGGCGGTCGAGGGCGAGGCGAAGGCCGTGTAGCCGATCCCGACGACGCCGAGGGCGATCGCGAGGACGGCCGAGCCGGACAGCGCCTTGAGGCGCCGCCGCTTCGGGGCCGTGCGGGGTGTGCGGGGGGAGGTCACGTGCGGTCCCTGTCCGTCCGGGTCGGGGTCAGCGGATGATGTAGATCGTGGCGAACAGCCCGATCCACACCACGTCGACGAAGTGCCAGTAGTACGAGACGACGATGGCGCTGGTGGCCTTCTCCGGGGAGAAGCGGCCGATCGTCGAGCGCATCAGGACGATGACGAAGGCGAGCAGACCGCCGATGACGTGCAGGCCGTGGAAGCCGGTCGTGAGGTAGAAGACCGAGCCGTAGCCGCTGCTCGCGATGGTGAGGCCCTCGTCGACGAGGTGGCGGTACTCGTTCGCCTGGCCGAGCACGAACACCGCGCCCATGACCAGCGTGAGGACGTACCAGCGACGCAGGCCGTAGACGTCGCCGCGCTCGGCGGCGAAGACGCCGAGCTGGCACGTCACCGACGACAGCACGAGGATCGTCGTGAACAGCAGGGCGTACGGGAAGTCGATGAACTCCGTGCCCTCCGCCCACACCTCGGGGCCGTTCACGGCGCGGATCGTGAAGTACATCGCGAACAGCGACGCGAAGAACATGAGCTCGGACGAGAGCCAGACGATCGTCCCGACGGACACCATGTTGGGACGCGTCAGGGACCCGTGCGCCGGCACCTTCTCCAGCACGGAAGCAGTGGACACGGGCGCCATCCTGCCACTCCGGCGCACCGGTCTCCACGTGGGGGCCGCGTGTCCCGGCGCGGCGTGCGCAGGCTCACTCCGGGGGGCTCCGGACGCGCCCGGCGAGGGGCGCCACGCGCGCCTACCCTGGACCCGTGCCGGCCCTCCCGCTCCTGCCCGCGACGGTGCTGGCGCACGGCGAGGAGCTCGGCCCGTGGGGCCCCTGGACGGTCGTCACGGCGGCCCGGCCGGCGCTCCTGCCGCTGCTCGTCGTGGCGGTGCTCGGCGGCCTCTACCTGCGCGGCGCCCTGCGCCTGCGGGCCCGCGGCGACCGCTGGCCGGCGGGCCGGACGCTGTCGTTCGTCGTCGGCGGCCTCGGGACCGTGCTCGTGGCGACGACGAGCGGCCTGGCCGCCTACGACACGTCGCTGTTCGCCCCGCACATGGTCCAGCACATGCTGCTGACGATGGTGGCGCCGGTCTTCCTGGCGCTCGGCGCGCCGGTGACGCTGGCGCTGCGGACGCTGCCGGCGCGCCCGCGCGGGTGGCTGCTGGCGCTGCTGCACTCCCGGTTCGCGTCGTTCATGACCTTCCCGCTCGTCGGGTGGCTGTTCTTCGTCGCGAGCCCGTTCGCCCTCTACTTCACCGGCTGGTACGACGCGACGCTGACGGACCGGGTGCTGCACGAGCTCCTGCACGTGCACTTCCTGCTCGTCGGCTCGCTGTTCTTCTGGCCGCTGCTCGGCGTCGACCCCGTGCCCGGCCGGCGCAGCTACCCGCTGCGGATGCTGCTCGTGGCCGCGACGCTGCCCTTCCACGCCTTCCTCGGCGTGGCGATCATGAGCGTCGAGCCCGACGGCGGCAGCCTGCTGGCGGCCGACCACTACCTGGGCCTGCACCCGCTGTCGGAGGCCGTCTTCCAGCAGCAGCTCGGCGGCGGCCTGCTGTGGGCCTCCGGCGACCTCGTCGGGCTGCTCTTCCTCGGCGTGCTCCTCACGCAGTGGATGCGGGCCTCGGAGCGCGAGGCGGCCCGGGAGGACCGGCGGCTCGACCGCCTCGACGCCGCGGAGGCCCGCGCCGCCGCACCGCGCCAGCCGGCCTGAGCGTGGGGCTGCTCGACCGGCTGCTGCGCCGCCGCCCGGCCCCGCCGCCGTCCTACGACCCGGCGGACCCGTCGCTCGAGGTGCTCGTCCGCGCGCCGGACGCCGCCCGCGCCGACAGCGCCGTGCTGGCCGAGGCGGCGCAGGCCGGCGTCGACGTCGAGGCGCCGATGCTCGTGCGGCACCTGCTGGTCGGGCTTCCGGGGGACGCCGCCGTGGGGGAGGCGCGCGCCCTGCTCGCGCAGGACGGCTACGCCGTCGTCCCCGGGCCCGCCGACGCCGCCCCGCGGGCGGTGTGGGCCTGCCGCACCGAGGTGGTCACCGGCCTGTCGGCCAGCCGGGAGCGGAGCCGCATGGCCGGGCTCGCCCAGCGCCTCGGCGGCGACGTCGCGGGCTGGGAGGGGCTGCGCCCGCCGGCCGGAGGCCCCGCCTAGGGTCGGCGCATGAGCCTCCCCCCTCTCGGCTACGGCGTCGCGACGGCCTCCTACCAGGTGGAGGGGTCCACGCAGGCCGACGGCCGCGGCCCGTCGATCTGGGACGTCTTCGCCGCCCGGCCAGGCACCGTCGCCGACGGCTCGGACGGCAGCACCGCCTGCGACTCCTACCGGCGCTGGGAGGAGGACCTCGACCTGGTCCGCGACCTCGGCGTCGGCAGCTACCGGTTCTCCGTCGCCTGGCCCCGCGTGCAGCCCGCCGGGCGCGGGCCGGCGAACGCGCCCGGGCTCGACCACTACGACCGGATGGTCGACGGGATGCTGGCCCGCGGCCTGCGCCCGCTTCCCACCCTCTACCACTGGGACCTGCCCCAGGCGCTCGAGGAGGACGGCGGCTGGCTCGCCCGCGGCACCGCCGAGCGCTTCGCCGAGTACGCCTCGCTGGTGGCCGAGCGGCTCGGCGACCGCGTCGAGGTGTGGGCCACGCTGAACGAGCCCTGGTGCTCGGCGTTCCTCGGCTACGCCGCCGGCGTGCACGCGCCGGGCCGCCGGGAGGGGACGCGGGCCTTCGCCGCCGCCCACCACCTGCTGCTCGCGCACGCGCTGGGCGCCCAGGCGGTCCGCGCGGCCCGCAGCTCGGCCGACGTCGGCATCGTGCTCAACCTCGCGCTGGCGCGCCCGGAGGAGGGGGCCGACCCGGACGCCGTCGCCTACGTCGACGCCGTGCAGAACGGGCTGTGGCTCGAGCCGCTCGTGCACGGCCGGCTCGCCGCGCCGGTCGCCGCGCACTACGACGGCGTCGTCGCCGACGGCGACCTCGAGGCGGTGCGGGGCAGCGCCGCCTGGATCGGCGTCAACTACTACACGCCGTTCCGCATCGCCCCGGCCCGGGGCGCCGCCGGCGCCGTCGGCCAGGACACCGCCGCCTACCCCGGGGCGCCGGCCTTCAGCTTCGCGCCGCGCGGGCCGGTCACCGCCATGGGCTGGGAGGTGGACGCGAGCGGGCTGGAGGAGGTCCTGCTCGACACCGCGCGGCGGGCGCCGGGCGTCCCGCTGCGGGTGACGGAGAACGGCGCGGCGTACGCCGACGACGTCCGCGCTCCGGACGGGTCCGTGGACGACCAGGACCGCATCGCCTACTACCGCGACCACCTCGCCGCGGTCGAGCGTGCGCGCGCGGCGGGGGCGCCGGTGCTCGACTACGTCGCCTGGACGCTGCTCGACAACTTCGAGTGGGCCGAGGGCTACCGCAAGACCTTCGGGCTCGTGGAGGTCGAGCCCGGTACGCAGGACCGCCGGCCCAAGGCGTCGTACGCCTGGTACGCCGAGCACGTGCGCGCTGCTGCCGGCTGATCCCGGCGCCTCGCCGGGTGGTCGACGGAGGTCCCGCGACGCCGGCCGGTGATCGACGGAGGTCCCGCGAGGCCGCGGCCTCCGTCGATCACAGGTCGAGGGGGACGCGGGCAGGACGCGCGACGGCCGGGCCCCCGCGGGGACCCGGCCGTCGGACGCGTGCGGCGGTCAGCCCTTCAGGCCGCCGGCGAGCAGGCCGCGGACGAAGAACCGCTGCAGCGACAGGAACACGATCAGCGGCACGGCGATCGAGAAGAACGCGCCCGCCGAGAGCAGGTGCCAGGCCGTGCCCTGCGTGCCGGCCAGGTTCGCGATGGCCGCGGTGATCGGCTGGATCTGCGGCGAGCTGCCGAAGACCAGCGCGACGAGCAGGTCGTTCCAGACCCACAGGAACTGGAAGATGCCGAACGCCGCGAGAGCGGGCGTCAGCAGCGGCATGAGCACCTTGAACAGGATCTGCACGTGGCCGGCGCCGTCGACCCGGGCCGCCTCGAGCAGCTCCCTCGGGATCTCCCGCATGAAGTTGTGCAGCAGGAAGATCGCCAGCGGCAGCGCGAAGATCGAGTGCGAGATCCAGACCGGCCAGAAGCTGTTGCGGAAGCCGGCGTCGACGTAGAGCGACAGCAGCGGGATCATCGTCACCTGGATCGGGACGATCTGGAGGGCGAAGACGCAGACGAACAGGAAGCTGCGGCCCTTGAAGTCCACCCAGGCGAACGCGTACGCCGCGAGCAGCGCCAGCGTGATCGGGATGAGCACCGCCGGGATCGTGATGACGATGCTGTTGATGAACGCCGTGCCCAGGCCCGCGCTGCCCGAGGTCGCGACCACCGTCTCGTAGTTCTCGAGGGTGAAGTTCGGGTTGGTGAAGAACGTCCACCAGCCGCTGGTGTTGATGTCGCGCTGCGGCCGGATCGACGTGATGAGCAGGCCGAACGTCGGCAGCGTCCACAGGAACGCGAGGACGACGGCGAAGAGCGACGCCCACGGGCTCGTCAGGCCCTTGTGCGCGTCCTTGGCGGCCCGCGACAGCGCCGAGACCGGCGGCGTGGTGGTCGTCGGCGTCGCGACCGGGGGCCGGTTCGGGTCGTCCGGGCGGGCGGTGACGCTGGACCCGGCGTCTGAGGTGGTCATCGTGCCTCCGCGGCCTTCAGCTGACGGACGTTGTACGCGACGATCGGCACGACGAGGACGAAGAGCAGCACGGCCAGCGCCGCCCCGAGCCCCTGGTTCGCGCTGCGGAAGCTCTGCGAGTAGAACTCGTTGGCCACGACGCTGGTGTTGAAGGCGCCGCCGGTCATCGTGCGGACGATGTCGAAGACCTTGAGCGTCGCGATGGCGATGGTGGTGAGGACGACGACGACCGCCGGCCGGATGGTCGGCAGGGTGACGTAGCGGAACATCCCGAGCTTGCCGACGCCGTCGAGGCGCGCGGCCTCGACGATGTCCTCCGGGATGGCCTTGATGGCCGCCGACAGGACCGTCATCGCGAAACCGGCCTGGATCCAGATCATCACGACGATGAGGAACAGGGTGTTCCACGGCTCGTTGAGCAGCCACTGCTGCGGCGTGCCGCCGACCATGACGAGCAGCTGGTTGAGCAGGCCGATCTGCTCGACGCCGGGCTGGTCGGGCCGGTACTCGTAGACGAACTTCCAGATGATCGACGCGCCGACGAACGAGATGGCCATCGGCAGGAAGATGAGCGCCTTGGCGGCCGACTCGAAGCGGGCCCGGTCGATGAGGATCGCGTACAGCAGGCCGATGCCGGTGGCGACGAACGGCGTGACGACCACCCACAGGAACGTGTTGCGCAGGACCGTGAGCTGGCCGCTGTCGGTGAAGATCGTGATGTAGTTGTCGAGGCCCACGAACGAGGTGCCCGGGGCGTCCAGGAACGACTGGTAGACGGTGCGCAGAGCCGGGTAGAGCAGGCCGACCGACACCATGACCGCCGTCGGCGCCAGCAGGGTGACGGCCACCCAGCGGTCGGCCGAGCGGCCCTTGAAGCGGCTCGCGATGAGCAGGATGAGCGCGAGGACGGCCAGGAACAGGCCGATCGCCAGGCCCATCCGCAGGAACTTCTCCGCGGTCGTCACGCCTGGGTCTCACCTCCAGCGGTTCGGGACCCGGGCGTCTGCTCGGGGCGGGGG
>DATMKB010000020.1:0-2121 GCA_035553635.1 Mycobacteriales bacterium | reverse complement strand
ACGACGCTGCAGGCCACCGCGGTGACGAGCTTGGCGCCGTCCTTGGCGATGCCGCGGTTCTCGTACTCGCGGCCCACCATGAAGCCGGTGATGTTCTGCAGGAACACCAGCGGCACGCCGCGCTGGTTGCACAGCTCGATGAAGTGGGCGCCCTTGAGCGCGCTCTCGCTGAACAGGATCCCGTTGTTGGCCACGATGCCCACCGGGTAGCCCCAGATCCGCGCGAAGCCGCAGACGAGGGTGTCGCCGTAGAGCGCCTTGAACTCGTGCAGGCGGCTGCCGTCCACGACCCGCCGGACGACCTCGCGCACGTCGTACGGCGTGCGCAGGTCGCTCGGGACGACGTCGTACAGCTCGGCCGGGTCCTCCTGCGGCTCCTCGACGTCGTGCTGCGGGAAGCCCGGGGCGGTCGGCCGCTCGAGCGTGCCGACGATGCTGCGCAGCACGGCGAGCGCCTCGTCGTCGTCGTTCGCCAGGTGGTCGACGACGCCGCTCGTGCGGGCGTGCACGTCGCCGCCGCCGAGGTCCTCGGCGCTCACCACCTCGCCGGTGGCGGCCTTCACGAGCGGCGGCCCGCCGAGGAAGATCGTGCCCTGCTCGCGGACGATGACCGTCTCGTCGCTCATCGCCGGCACGTAGGCGCCGCCGGCGGTGCAGGAGCCCATCACGGCCGCCAGCTGCGGGATCCCCTGCGCCGACAGGTTGGCCTGGTTGAAGAAGATGCGGCCGAAGTGCTCGCGGTCGGGGAACACCTCGTCCTGCAGCGGCAGGAACGCCCCGCCGGAGTCGACGAGGTACAGGCAGGGCAGCCGGTTCTCCAGCGCCACCTGCTGCGCGCGCAGGTGCTTCTTCACGGTCATCGGGTAGTAGGTGCCGCCCTTGACCGTGGCGTCGTTGGCGACGACCACGCACTCGCGGCCGGCCACCCGGCCGACGCCGGTGACGACGCCGGCCGACGGCACGCCGCCGCCGTACATCCCGTGGGCCGCGAGCGGCGACAGCTCGAGGAAGGGCGACCCGGGGTCGAGCAGGCGGTCGACGCGGTCGCGGACGAGCAGCTTGCCGCGGTCGACGTGCCGCTGGCGCGACCGCTCGTCGCCGCCGAGGCGGGCCTGCGCGGTGCGCTCGCGGAGCTCGGCGACCAGGTCGCGCAGCGGCGGCGCGGCGGCGCGGGTGGTGGTCTGGCTCACGTGCGCACGCTATCGGGGGCGGCCCCGGCTGCGGCAGGGTCCCCGGGTCAGATCGACCGGGTCTCGCCGGCCCGGTCGCGGTAGGCCTCCACGACGCCCCCGGCGAGGGCGAGCTCCACCCGGCGGGCCATGTCGCGCACGGCCCGGGCGTCGTGGTCGAGCATCCCGTCCGACGCCTCCTCGAGCACGAGCCCGGCCTGCGCCCGCACGGCCGACCGCTGCGCGTCGTCGCGGGCGACGGTGGCGCAGTCGCGCAGCAGCCGCAGCAGGGCGACGAGCACGGCCGGGTCGCCCCGCCCGTAGCGCCGCGGCTGCGCGCAGACGAGGTCGAAGTAGTAGTCGACGTCGCGGTCGGGCAGCACGGCCCGCACCACGCCGTCAGCGTCGCGGACGGCCTGCGCGCCGAGGCGCCGCTGCTGCAGGAGCATGAGCAGGTCGCCGCAGAAGCTCAGCGCCTCGGCGGCCGTCGTCGGGTCGTTGACCGCGGGCGAGATCGCCTTGATGGCGATGTCGACGAGCTGGCGCAGGCCGAAGGCGACGTCCTGCTCCTCGGTGCGCTCGGGGCCCAGCACCACCGCACCGGCCAGCTCCCGCGCCAGCGCGTCGACGTCGACGTGGTCCGCCTCCCGCGGTGCCGCGGTGGCCAGGGGCGTGCCCTCCCCCACGACGTCGCCGGGACGGACCGCGAGCACGAGCACCACCCCGTGGCGCCGAGCGGCCTCCACCGTGCCCTCCGGGTCGACACGATGATGGCCTCGGTGCACGGCGACACCCGCTCGAACGTGCTCGCCTCCTACGCGCCGCTCGGGGAGGGGCCCGAGCGCCCCGGCGACGTCGTGGGGGAGGGCACGCCCCTGGCCACCGCCGCGCCGCGGGAGGCGGGCGACGTCGACGTCGAGGCGCTGGCGCGGGAGCTGGCCGGCGCGGTGGT
>DATMKB010000019.1:0-5846 GCA_035553635.1 Mycobacteriales bacterium | reverse complement strand
GCACCCTCGACGCATGACGCAGACGACCTCGGTCCCCCTCCCGCTCCGCAACACCCCCGCCTTCTTCGCGCAGGCGGCGATCAGCTTCGGCGTCGCCGCGGTGGCGGTCGGCATCGGCATCACCTACCTGCCGGTCGACCGCTGGATCCGCGGGTTCCTCGCCGTCGGGTGCCTGTTCCTCGTGAGCTCGGCCTTCACGCTCGCCAAGTGCGTCCGCGACCACCAGGAGGCCCAGCTGCTGGAGCGCACGGAGAGCCTGCGCGCCGCGCAGCTGCTCGGCCACCAGGACCCCTGGCGCCAGGAGCCGGCCGCCTGACCGGTCAGCGACGGGGAGCGGGCTGCCTGCGCCGCGCGGGCACCCGCCGCACCACCGGCACCGGCCGCAGCGGGCGCAGCATCCCGGCCACCACCAGCTGAGCCAGCCCCGCGGCCACCGCGACGTCACCGGCGCTGACCACCTCCGGCCGCACCGGCAGCGGCAGCGGCACGACGTCGGTGAGCAGCCGGAGCCGCGCGCCCTCGCCGGCGAGCTCGTGCCGCGGGTCCGCGCCGCTGCGGACCTCCGCGAGGTCGACGCCGGCCCGGGCGGCGGCCGCCTCGTCGACCGGCATGGCGCCGCCGTTCGCCCCGACGGCCAGCGCGTTCGCCGCGAGCCCGAGCGCCACGAGCCCGGTGCCGCGCACGCCCCGGTTCGCGGCCAGCAGCGCCACCACGCAGCCGGCCGCGACGGCGAGCCCCGCGGTGTGCAGCGGACCGCCCCCGACCGCGCCCACCACCTGTGCGCCCAGCGCCGCGACTGCCAGCCGCCGGCGCCGCAGGGGCAGCGTCCCGAGCCGCTCGAGCGAGCCCCCCAGCAGCCGCCCGACCGCCACCGCGGCGAGCAGGGCGACGAGGACGAGGGCCACGCCGCTAGTGTCGGGGCAGCAGGGCGAGCCGCCCGTACGGAGGAGCCGCGTGTTCGAGACCGTCCTCGTCGCCGACCGCGGCGTGACGGCCCTCCGGGTGCTCCGGGCCTGCCAGCGGCTCGACGTGCTGGCGGTCGCGGTGCACGCCGACGACGACGCCCGTCTGCCGCACGTGCAGGTCGCCGACGACGCCGTGCCGCTGGGCGGCCGGGCGCTGGCGGAGACCTACGGCGACCGCCGCAAGCTGCTCGAGGCCGCGCAGCGCAGCGGCGCCCAGGCCGTGCACCCCGGCTCCGGCCCGCTCGCCCTCGACGCGCAGTTCGCCGAGGACGTCCAGGGCGCGGGGCTCGTGTGGCTGGGTCCCCCGCCGGAGGACCTCCGGCCCGAGCCCGCAGCGGGTCCCGGACGCCGTGCCGTGGCGGTGGTGGGGGAGCGCGACGGCCGGCCGGCGTGGCTCGGGCTGCGCACCCGCCTCGGCCGCGTCCTCGACGAGCAGGCCGGGCCGGTCGACCCGGCGGTCGGCGCCGTGCTCGACCGGGTCGCCGGCACGCGCGGCCCCGCCGCCTGGGACGTCGTGCTCGGACCCGACGGGCCGGCCGGGGCCGTGCCCGCACCGCTGCTGTCACCCGGGTGCTCGGCCACCGAGGCGGTCAGCGGCGTCGACCTCGCGGCGCTGCAGCTGCACCTCGCGGCCGGCGACCCGCCCCCGCCGCCCGGCCCCGGGGCTGGAGCGGCCGTGGCCCTGCACGTGCGCGTCGGCGAGTCGTTCGCCGGCCGCCTCCGCCGCTTCCGCTGCCCTGAGGTGGACGGCGTCCGCAGCGACGTCGGCGTCGCCGAGGGCTCCCGCCTGACCGCCGGCACAGGCCGCCTGCTCGCCGTGCTGACGGCGTCCGGCGCCGACCGCGCGCAGGCCCTGTCTCGCGCCGCGGAGGCCGTCGACGCCTTCGAGGTCAGCGGCGTCCCGACGAACCTGCCGCTGCTGCGGGAGGTCGTCCGCGACCCCTCCTTCGTCGCCGGAGAGCCCGACGACGCCCTGCTCGAGAGGACCCGCCGGGCATGAGCGACCTGCGCACCACCCGCACCGACGGCGTCCTGCGCCTGCACATCGACCGCGAGGCCAAGCGCAACGCGCTCAACGGCGAGGTGCTGCGCGGGATGCTCGACGCCCTGCGCGACGTGGGTGACGCCCGCGTCGTGCTCGTCACGAGCGCCGGGGAGAAGGTGTTCTGCGCCGGCGCCGACCTCGTGCAGATGGCGCCGGACGCCACCGGGCTCGAGGTGCACGAGGGCCGCGGGCTGCTGCGCGAGGTCGTGCTCGCGATGCGCGCCTGCCCGGTGCCGGTGGTGGCGTCGGTGCAGGGGCTGTGCCTGGCCGGCGGCGTCGGGCTGGTGATGGGCTGCGACGTCGTGGTCGCCGCCGACACCGCCGCCTTCGGCCTGCCCGAGGTCGACCTCGGCCTGTGGCCGTTCATGGTCAGCGCGCTGCTCGGCCGGCACGTCAGCCCGAAGCGGGCCATGGAGATGATGCTGTCGGCCCGCCGCGTGCCCGCCGACGAGGCCCTCGAGATGGGGCTGCTGTCGCGGGTGGTGCCGGCCGCCTCGCTGGCGGAGGAGACGGAGGCCCTGGCCGCCGCGCTCGCCGCCAAGCCGCCGGTCGCCGTCCGGCTCGGCAAGGCCGCGTTCCACGCCGCGATGGAGGCCTCGCTCGCCCCCGCGCTGGAGGCGATGCAGGCGCAGCTCTCCCTGCTCAACACCACCCAGGACGCCGCCGAGGGCGTCAGCGCGTTCCTGCAGAAGCGCACGCCGCAGTGGACGGGTCGCTAGAGGGCGAGCTCCGACCGCCGCTGAGCGCCGCGCAGCCGCCGCTCGGCCGGCCGCTCGACGAGCACGTGCAGCACGCCCGACACCGCCACCGACAGCGGCACGAGCAGCAGGCCTGCCGCGAGCCGCAGCGCGGGGTCGGCGAGCAGCTCGTCGGCGACGTTGAACAGGATCTGGTGGCACAGGTAGAGCGCGAAGCTCCACTCGCCGAGCCGCACCAGCCAGGCTGAGCGCAGGCCGGTCCGCCGGCCGTCGACGTCGGCCAGCGCCAGCGCGGGCACCAGGAGGGCGAACGGCACGACCGTGCACGCCGCCTGCGCCGGACCGGCCGGCACCAGCACCACCAGCACCAGCGCCGCGGCGGTGAGCGCGACGACGGTGCCGAGCCCGAGCGGCGGCCGCCAGCCGCGGCGCACGGCGCAGGCCGCCACGACGCCGAGGACGAACTCCGGCAGCCGGGCCACCGGGAAGACCGAGCCGGCCCACTGCTGCAGGTCCGAGGCGGTGGGGTCGAGCGTCGCCAGCGCGAGCACGACGGCGGTGCAGCCGGCCGCCACCGCGGCGAGCACCGGCAGGGGTCGGTCGCGCAGCAGCACGATGGCCAGCGGGAACAGCGCGTAGAAGAACGCCTCGCACGACAGCGACCACGCGACGCCGTTCGCCGCGAAGTAGACGTCGCTGTCGGGCACCCACGACTGCAGCAGCGGCAGCGCCAGCAGCTGGCCGCCGGTCGGCACGCCGCCCCGGTTGACGACGCCGATCGCGACCACCGCGACGGCCCAGGTCACGGCGTGCAGCGGCCACACCCGCGCGAACCGCCGCCGGTAGAACCGGCCGGGGGTGTCGCCCTCGCGGGTCGACCACGCCAGCACGAAGCCGGACAGGACGAAGAAGAAGCTCACCCCGACGCCGCCCCTGCCGAGGACGTGCGCCGTGCCGTCGTGCGGCACGAGCGGGGCCAGGTGCACCCCGACCACGACGAGGGCCGCGAAGAACCGCGCCGCGGTGAGGGAGGGCAGCCGGGTCACGGCGGTCACCCTGCCAGGGAAGGGGTCCTCCCGCCGTACGCTCGCCGCATGAGCGAGCAGCAGCTGTCCGAGACCGCTCCGCAGGCGCCCGGCACCGCCTCGCACGACCCGGACCGCCCCTCGCGGCTGCTCGCCTTCATGTCGACCGGCTGGGCCGAGCGCGCCGAGGAGCTCCCGGCCGAGCACCCGAGCGCGCCGTACCGCGCCCGCCGCCGCGCCGCGCTCGCCGAGCGCTTCCCCGGGGAGGTGCTCGTCGTGCCCACCGGCGGCTACAAGACCCGGGCGAACGACACCGAGTTCCGCTTCCGCCCGGGCACCGAGTTCGCCCACCTGGTCGGCTCGCACGAGCCCGACGCCGTCCTCGTGGTGCGCGACGGCGAGGCCGTGCTGTACCAGGCCCCCACCATGGACCGCTCCACGCCGGCCTTCTTCACCGACCGGATGTACGGCGAGCTGTGGGTTGGCCCGCGCCCGTCGCTCGCCGCCACGAGCGCGCTGCTCGGCATCGAGACCCGCCCGCTCGAGGACCTCGAGCAGCTCAAGGGAACCGAGGCCCGCGTCGTGCGGGGCTACGACCCCCGCGTCGAGGAGCTCCTCGTCACCGACGAGGAGCGCGACCGCGAGCTCACCGAGCACCTCTCGGAGCTGCGGCTGGTCAAGGACGAGCACGAGGTCGCGCAGCTGCAGGCCGCCGTCGACGCCACCATCACCGGGTTCGAGGACGTCGTGCGGCAGCTCGACGCCGCCAAGGCCACGAGCGAGCGCTGGATCGAGGGCGTGTTCGGCCTGCGCGCTCGCGTCGAGGGCAACGACGTCGGCTACGGCTCCATCTGCGCCGCCGGCGCGCACGCGTGCACCCTGCACTGGACCGACAACGACGGCCCCGTGCGCGACGGCGACCTCGTCCTGCTCGACATGGGCGTCGAGGGCCACGAGCTCTACACCGCCGACGTCACCCGCACCCTGCCGGTGAGCGGCACCTTCACCCCGCGCCAGCGCGAGGTCTACGCGCTCGTCTTCGAGGCGCAGGAGGCGGCGCTGGCGGCCTGCCGGCCCGGCGCGGACTTCCTCGACCCGCACCGGGCCGCCATGCGCGTGCTCGCCCGCGGCCTCGAGCGGCTGGGCGTGCTCGACGACGCCGAGGCGGCCCTCGCCGAGGACGACCAGCGCTACCGGCGCTACACGCTGCACGGCGTCAGCCACATGCTCGGCATCGACGTGCACGACTGCGCGCACGCCCGCGACGAGCAGTACCGCAACGGCACGCTGCGGCCCGGCTACGTGCTGACCGTCGAGCCGGGCCTGTACTTCCAGCCCGACGACCTCACGGTGCCCGAGGACCTGCGCGGCATCGGCGTGCGCATCGAGGACGACGTCCTGATCACCGCGGACGGGCACCGCAACCTGTCGGCGGCGCTCCCGCGCGACCCCGACGGCGTCGAGGCCTGGATGGCCTCGCTGCGCGGCTGACCCGCCCGGACCACCGCCGGTCCGCCGGACGGCGGAGTTTCAGTCCTGCGGGTCGGCTGCCGACAACGGTCGCGTGACGACCTCGATCGAGCCCTTCCTCCGGGCCCTCGTGGAGACCGGCGGCTCCGACCTGCACTGCAAGGTCGGTTCCCCGCCGCGGGTGCGGATCGACGGCAAGCTGCGCAAGCTGCAGACCCGCGACCTCACCGCCGCCGACACCGACACCATGGTGCGTGAGGTCCTGCGCGACGACCTGCGCGAGGAGTTCGAGAAGACGAACGAGGCCGACTTCGCCTACTCGCTGTCGGGCGTCGGGCGGTTCCGCGTCAACGCGTTCCGCTCCCGCGGCTCGTGCGGCCTGGTGTTCCGCCGCGTGTCCGTCGGCGCCATCCCGCTGACGGACCTCGGCCTGCCGCCGGTGCTCGCGTCGCTCGCCATGGAGCCGCGCGGCCTGGTGCTCGTCACGGGCCCCACCGGCTCGGGCAAGACCACCACCCTGGCCGGGATGATCGACCACATCAACAGCAACAAGGAGGTGCACATCGTCACGATCGAGGACCCGATCGAGGTGCTGCACTTCGACAAGCTGGCGATGGTCAACCAGCGCGAGGTCCGGGTCGAC
>DATMKB010000018.1:0-3692 GCA_035553635.1 Mycobacteriales bacterium | reverse complement strand
GGGCGCCGTCGTCGAGGCGATCGACGCGCAGATCCCGCTGGCCGTGGTCATCACCGAGGGCATCCCGGTGCAGGACTCGGCCTGGTTCTGGCAGTACAACGTCGACGCCGGGCAGAAGACCCGCATCATCGGCCCGAACTGCCCCGGCCTCATCAGCCCCGGGAAGTCGAACGCCGGCATCATCCCGGCCACCATCGCGCCGGAGCCGGGCCGCATCGGCCTGGTGAGCAAGAGCGGCACGCTGACCTACCAGATGATGTACGAGCTGCGCGAGTACGGGTTCTCCACCGCCGTCGGCATCGGCGGCGACCCGGTCATCGGCACCACGCACATCGACTGCCTCCAGGCGTTCCAGGACGACCCGGAGACCGACGCGATCGTGATGATCGGCGAGATCGGCGGCGACGCCGAGGAGCGCGCGGCCGACTACATCAAGGCGAACGTCACCAAGCCCGTCGTCGGCTACGTCGCGGGCTTCACCGCGCCCGAGGGCAAGACGATGGGCCACGCCGGCGCCATCGTCTCCGGCTCGTCCGGCACGGCCGCCGCCAAGCAGGAGGCCCTCGAGGCCGCCGGCGTCAAGGTCGGCAAGACGCCGTCCGCCACCGCCGAGCTCATGCGCGAGGTCATGAAGGGCCTGTAGCCCTCCGCGTCCGACGGCCCGGTCCCCTCGAGGGGCCGGGCCGTCGTGCGTCACGCCGTGGACGCCAGCCGCTCGGCGAGCAGCGCGAGCAGCGCCTCGGCGGCGTCGCGGGGGTCGCCGTCCTCCGCGGCCGCGTACGCGGCGGTGGTCAGGCCGTCGGCGGCGTGCACGAGGAGCCGGTAGCTGCGGGACGGCCCGGAGCAGGCGCCCTGGTCGTCGCACGGCTGCACCTGCACGAGCGCCGCGCGGGCCCCGGGCACGCTCGGCTCGGCCACGACCGCGTACTGCTCGGGGGAGCCGTCCGCTCCCGGCGCGCCGGGGCAGCGCGCGACGCGATCGAGGTGCTCCTCGAAGGCGGCCTGCGCCGCGTCGGCGGAGGCGTAGCGCAGCACCTCCTGGACGAACCCGCCGCCGGCGCCGCGCGACGACGCCGTCTCCTGGCGCGCGCTCGTCACGACGTCGTCCGCCCGTGGCGGCGTCCCCTCGCGGCAGGGGTCGAGCAGCGCGAGCGCGGTCGGCGTGGAGCCGTCGGCCGCCCAGCCCGGCCCCACGGCCGCGGTGACGTCGTCCGGCGGGAGCAGCGCCGCCGCCGGGTCCCAGGCCGGCAGCGCGTGGTCGCACACCGGCTCGTCGCCGGCCTCGTGGCGCGCGTCGTCGCCGGGCTGCGGGTCGCGCGGCGGGAGGCACACCGTCGCGCCGTCGGCGCACAGCAGCAGCTCCGACCCGGAGGACTGCCCGAAGAAGACCCGCTGCTCCCCGTCCCGCGCGGCGGGCCGGCACTCGGCGGCCGTGTCGACGCCCGCCACCTCCCCGGTGCGGACGACGTCGGTCAGCGGCGGGCGGCCCAGGACCACGGCCAGGGCGACGGCAGCCGTCGCGACGACCGCGGCAGCGGCGCCGGCGGCGGCACGGCGGGGTCCGAGGGGCACCCGGGCAGCCTGGCACCTCCCGGCAGGGGCGCGCACCCCTCATCCCGGCGCGGCACCCCGCCCGGACGGCGTCCGGCTGCGACCCTCGCAGGGCCATGACCGACACCGCTGTCCGCCGTCCCGTCGCCCGTCCCGAGCGCCGCCCCGCTGCGCCCGCCGCCTCCCGGCTGCTGCCCACCGCGGGAGCCGCGGCCCTGCGCCTGGCCGCCACCGGCCTGGCCGTGGTGCTCGTGGCCTGCTGGGCGGTCTGGCAGGCCGAGGACCGCTCGGGCACCGACCTCGCCGACGTCGCCCGCAGCGCCGGTCAGCTGTGGCTCGTCGCCCACGGCGCCCCCGTCGGCGGCCTGGGCCTGACGCCGCTCGGCCTGGTGCTGCTGCCCCTGCTGCTCGCGCGCGGCGCCGGGCGGCGGGTGGCCGGCGCGGTCGAGGCGCGCCCGCTCGCGGTGGCCGGGGCCGTGGCGCTGCCCGTCGCGGTGGTGGCGGCCCTCGTCGCGGTCGCCGCGTCGACGAGCGCGCTCGCCGCCGACCCGCTCCTGGCGGCGCTCGGCGCCGGGACGGTCGTGGGGCTCGGCGCGCTGCTCGGGGCCGGTGGGGCCGACGCCCTGCGCTCGCGGGTGCCGCAGACGGCCCGGCCGGCGCTGCGCGGCGCGGCCGCGGCCGTGGCGGCCCTCCTCTCCGCCGGCGCCCTGCTCGCCGGCGCGGCGCTCGCCCTCGACCTCGGCACCGCTCGCGAGCTCGCCCACGCCCCGGAGGCCGGCGCCGTCGGCGGGATGGGGCTCGCGCTGCTCGGCGCGGCGCTGGTGCCGAACGCGGCGGTGTGGGGCGCCACCTGGCTGGCCGGTCCCGGCTTCGCCGTCGGCACCGGCACCGCCGTGACGCCGTGGACCACCGAGCTGGGCCCGGTGCCCGGGCTCCCGCTCGCCGCCGCGCTGCCCGGTGGCCCCCCGCCCGGGTGGGCCGTGCTCGCGCTCGCCGTGCCGGTGCTGTGCGGCGCGCTCGGCGGGCTCGTCCTGTCGCGCGCGCAGCCGCCCGCCGCCTGGGGCGACGTCGTCCGCGGGGCCGCCGCCGTCGGTGTGCTCGCCGGAGCGGCCGTGGGCGTGCTCGCCGCTCTGGCCGGCGGACCGCTCGGCACCGGCCACCTGTCGGCCGTCGGCCCGGCGCCGGTGCCGGCCGCCCTCGCCGTCGCGCTCGAGGTGGCGGCCGGAGCGGGGGCGCTGCTCGCGGTCCGGCGCCGCCGGACGGCGACGGCCGTGGCCGACGAGGGCTGACCGGGCGCTACAGCACCCGGTGCAGCTGCCAGGCCCAGGACGCCGCCAGCACCGCCAGCACCGCACCCACCGCCACCGGCCGGCCGACCGCGTCCGACCAGCGGATCACCCGGTCGCGCACGAGCGGCCAGGCGACGAACACCGGGGCGCCCAGCACGGCGAGCGGCGAGGCGGCCAGCGCGGCGAGCGGCCGACCCTGGCCGAGGCGCACGAAGGCCGTGGTGCCGCCGCAGAAGGGGCACGGCACCCCGGTGACGCTGCGCAGGAAGCACAGCGTCGGCGGCCGCCACGGCAGCACGAGCGCCGCCAGCACGAGCGCGGCCAGCACGACGCCGCCGGCCCGGACGGCGACCTGCGCCGCCGGGCCGACCGGACGCGTGCGCAGCGCCGGCACCGCCGTCAGGCCCCCGTGAAGCCCTGGCTGACGAGGAACAGGCTGATGATCGCGTTGAGCACCGAGATGACGATGCCGGCGGTGGCGAGCCCCTCGCCGGACTGCCCCGAGGTCTTCAGCTGGCTCTTCGCGACGAAGCCGAGCACCAGCCCGAGCGGCCAGCAGAAGAAGGCCGTGATGACCGAGGCCAGGGCGAGCGGGTTCAGGCCGGTCTTCTGCGGCGGCGTCGCGCCCCACCCGGCGGGGGGCTGGCCGAAGCCCTGCCCGTAGCCCGGCTGCTCGCCGTAGCCCTGCTGGCCGTAGCCCTGCTGCCCGTAGCCGGGCTGCCCGGCGCCCGGCTGCTGGGGAGCGCCCCACTGCGGCGGCGGGCCGGACTGCCCCGGCTGCGAGGCGTCGCCGGGAGGGCCGTACGGGTCGGGAGGAGTGGTCACGCGGAGGTCCTGTCCTGCTTCCGCGGC
>DATMKB010000017.1:0-5901 GCA_035553635.1 Mycobacteriales bacterium | reverse complement strand
GTCGTCAGCGGCTTCGCCAGCAGCGCCCCGGACGGCCTCGAGCGGGTCGCCGAGGACAAGGGCTTCAGCCAGACCGCGAAGGACTCCGCGCTGGCCGACGGGCCGCTCGCCGACTACACCGTGCGCGGCGTCGAGGACGAGAGGCTGAGCACCGGCCTGGCCGGCGTCCTCGGCGTCGGCATCACCTTCGCCTTCGGGCTGGGCCTGTTCGCGCTCGTCAAGCGCCGCGACCGCGCCACGCCGTCGGACCCCGGGGTGCAGGTCCCCGCTCCGTGACGCTCCTCCCGTGGGCGTAGGGCATGGCTCCGGCCTCCACCTGCCGGGCACCTCGCTGCTCCACCGCCTCCCGCCCGAGTGCAAGCTGCTCGCGGTCTTCGCCTTCGTCCTGCTCGTCGTCGCGACGCCGCGGGAGCAGTTCTGGGCCTTCGGGGTGTTCGCCCTCGTGCTCGTGGCGGTCGCCCGGGTCGGCCGGGTGCCGCTCGGCCTGCTGGCCCGGCGCCTGGTCATCGAGGTGCCGTTCGTCCTGTTCGCCGTGCTGCTGCCGTTCGTGGCCCGCGGCGAGCGCGTCGACGTGCTGGGGCTCTCGCTGTCGGAGTCGGGGCTGCTCGCGGCGTTCAACATCCTCGCCAAGGCCACCCTTGGCGCGACGGCGACGATCCTGCTCGCCACCACCACCGACGTCCGCGGCCTGCTGCGCGGCCTCGAGCGGCTGCGGCTCCCCCGGTCGTTCGTGGCGATCCTGTCGTTCATGGTCCGCTACGCCGACGTCGTCGCCGGGGAGATGCAGCGCATGCGCATCGCGCGGGCCTCGCGCGGCTACGACCCCAAGCACCTGCTGCAGGCCAGGGCGCTGGCGGCGTCCGCAGGAGCGCTGTTCCTGCGGGCCTACGAGAGGGGTGAGCGGGTGTACCTCGCGATGGTGTCCCGCGGCTGGAGCGGCGCGATGCCGGTGCTCGACGAGCGCCGGGCGACCGGCCGCGAGTGGGTCACGGCCCTGGTGCTGCCGGCCGCCGCGGCGCTGGTGAGCGCGAGCGCCTGGGTGGCGCAGTCGTGACGGCGCCGTCGCTCGAGGTGGAGGGCCTGGCCTTCGCCTACCCGGACGGGCACCAGGCCCTGTTCGGCGTCGACCTCGTCGTGCAGCGCGGCGAGCGCGTGGCGGTGCTGGGCCCCAACGGCGCCGGCAAGACCACGCTCGTCCTGCACCTCAACGGCGTGCTGTCGGGCGGGCGGGGCAGCGTGCAGGTCGCGGGCCTGCCCGTGGTCAAGGAGAACCTGCGCGAGGTCCGGCGCCGCGTGGGCATCGTCTTCCAGGACCCCGACGACCAGCTGTTCATGCCGACGGTGGGCGAGGACGTCGCGTTCGGGCCGGCGAACCTCGGGCTGCGCGGCGACGAGCTGCAGGCGCGCGTCGACCGCGCCCTCGACCTCGTCGGCATGCGCGAGTTCGCCGACCGCGCGCCCGGCCACCTGTCCGGCGGGCAGCGGCGGCGCGTCGCCGTCGCGACGGTGCTGGCCATGGAGCCCGAGGTGCTCGTGCTCGACGAGCCGTCGTCGAACCTCGACCCCACCGCGCGGCGCGAGCTCGCCGAGATCCTGCTCGCCCTCGACACCACCATCGTCATGGTCACCCACGACCTGCCGTACGCGCTGCAGCTGTGCCCGCGCTCGGTGGTGCTCGACGGCGGCGTCATCGTCGCCGACGGGTCCACCCGCGACCTGCTGTGCGACGAGCAGCTCATGTCGGCGCACCGGCTCGAGCTGCCGTACGGCTTCGACCCCGTCTCCGCAGGGAGGAGCACCCGATGACCACCCGCCTGTCTCCCGGCGACCCGGCCCCGCCCTTCGCACTGCCCGCCGACGACGGCTCCACCGTCTCGCTCGACGACCTGCGCGGGTCGAAGGTCGTCCTCTACGCCTACCCCGCCGCCATGACGCCGGGGTGCACGACGCAGGCCTGCGACTTCCGCGACGACCTCGCGGTGTTCGAGGCCGCCGGCTACCGCGTCCTGGGCCTGTCGCCGGACGCGCCCGCGAAGCTGGCGCGCTTCAAGGAGGCGGAGGGCCTGACCTTCCCGCTGCTGTCGGACACCTCCAAGGAGGTGCTCGCGGCGTACGGCGCGTACGGCGAGAAGTCGCTCTACGGCAAGACGGTGGTCGGCGTCATCCGCTCGACGTTCGTGCTCGACGAGCAGGGCACCGTGGTGCTGGCGCAGTACGGCGTCAAGGCCAAGGGCCACGTGGCGAAGCTGCAGCGCGACCTCGGGCTCGCCGCGCGCGCCTAGGCTGCGGGGGCACGACGGGGCCGTAGCCCAACGGCAGAGGCAGGCGCTTTAGGTGCGTCCCAGTGTGGGTTCGACTCCCACCGGCCCCACGCCGCCGGAGGTTCGAGGAGCGGCCACCCGGGCAGCCCGCCGCTGTGACCCGGACCGCGCTGGACCGACGGGCGTCCCTGCTGACCGGCGCCCTCCTGGGCGTCGGCCTGATGGCCTCGCTCGACACCGTCGTGTTCCACCTGCTGCTCGGCTGGCACCACCTCGTCGACGGCACCACGCGCGTGCAGCAGGTGTCCGACGGCGTCCTGCACGTCGCGTACCTGGCCCTGCTCGTGGCGGGCGGCCTGCGCTACGGCGCCCAGCAGCGCCGGGGCGACCTCGACGGCCGGCGGGCCGTGGGCGGGCTGCTGCTGGGCGCGGGCGGCTTCCAGCTGTTCGACGGCCTGGTCAACCACGAGCTGCTCGACCTGCACGCGGTGCGCCCCGCGGCGCCGGACCAGCTGCCGTACGACGTGGCGTGGAACGCCGTCGGCGTCCTGCTGCTGCTGGCCGGGTGGCTGGTGCTGCGCCGGTCCGGCCGCTAGCCCAGCGCCGCGACCAGGCGGAGCGCGAGCGCGCGGAAGGCCTCGCCGCGGTGGCTGATCGCGTCCTTCTCCTCGGCGGTCATCTCGGCGGTGGTGCGGTCGGAGCGGTGCGGCACGAACAGCGGGTCGTAGCCGAAGCCGCCGGTCCCCCGGGGGGCGCGCAGCAGGACGCCTCGCACGGTGCCCTCGACGACCTCCTCGCGGCCGTCGGGCAGCGCGTAGGCGGCCGCGCAGACGAAGCGCGCGCCGCGGCGCTCGTCGGGCACGTCGGCGAGCTGGCCGAGGACGAGCTCGAGGTTGGCGCGGTCGTCGCCGTGCCGGCCGGCCCACCGGGCCGACAGCACGCCCGGCATCCCGTTGAGGGCGTCGACCTCGAGGCCGCTGTCGTCGGCGACGGCGGGCAGGCCGGTGTGCTGCACCGCCTCGCGGGCCTTGGCGAGCGCGTTGCCGGCGAAGTCGGGCGCGGTCTCCGGCCCCGGCTCGTAGGCGGGGACGTCGTCGAGGCCGACGAGCTCGACGCCGTGCGGCGCGAGCAGGCGGCGCAGCTCCTCGACCTTGCCGGCGTTGCGGGTGGCGAGGACGACCCTCACATCGCCTCCGGGCGCCCGGCGTGCTTGGTCGGCAGCGGCGCGGCGAGCGCCGCGGCCTGGGCCGCCGTGAGCTGAGCGGTGCCGGCCAGCGCGAGGTCGAGCAGCGCGTCGAGCTCCTCGCGGCGGAACGGCGCGCCCTCGGCGGTGCCCTGCACCTCGACGAGCTCGCCGTCGCCGGTGGCGACGACGTTCATGTCGGTGCCCGCGGAGACGTCCTCGGGGTAGTCGAGGTCGAGCACCGGCACGCCGTCGACGATGCCGACGCTCACGGCCGCGACGCTGCGCACGACGGCCTTCGGACGGCCGAGGGCCGCGCACGCGTCGGCCAGCGCGACGTAGGCGCCGGTGATGGCCGCCGTGCGGGTGCCGCCGTCGGCCTGCAGGACGTCGCAGTCGACGGCGATGGTCGACTCGCCCAGCAGGGAGAGGTCGATGCACGCGCGCAGCGAGCGGCCGACCAGGCGGCTGATCTCGTGCGTGCGGCCGCCGACCTTCCCCTTGACCGACTCGCGGTCGCTGCGGGTGTGCGTGGCGCGCGGCAGCATCGCGTACTCGGCGGTGACCCAGCCCAGGCCCGACCCCTTGCGCCAGCGCGGGACCCCCTCGGTGGCGGACGCCGCGACGAGCACGCGGGTGCGCCCGAACTCGACGAGGCACGAGCCCTCGGCGTGGTCGAGCCAGCCGCGGGTGAGGGAGACGGGACGGAGGGCGTCGGCCGGGCGGCCGTCGTGGCGGGTCACCCGGCCACGCTAGCGAGCCTCAGCAGCGCCAGTTCTCGCCGTCCAGCATCGCGGGCGTCACGCGCGGGCGGCGGGCCGGCGGCGCGTCCGGCGCCAGGCCGCCGGCCAGCAGCCCGGTGGTCACCGGTGCGCTGCCGCGGGCCGGCTGGTCGCCCGTGAAGCGGACGACGTCGAGCCCGCGCGTGTAGTCCAGGACGTAGACGATCTCGTCGGTCACCCAGTACGCGGCGCTGGAGGTGGTGCCGACCGGGGCGAAGAAGCCGATCTCCTCGATCTGGCCGTCGTCGTCGACCTCGAGGAACCGGGTGCCGTGCTCGTACCAGCCGACGGCGAGCTGCCCGCCGTCCTCCCAGCCCGGCCGCGGCGTGAACCAGTGCGAGCAGTACGTCTCGACGACGCCCTCGCCGTTCTGCACGCCGTTGGCGGCCGGCCGGTACTCGTCGACCAGCTCGAACCGGCGCGTCTCCTCCCAGTCCGTGGTGTCCCACGTCATGAAGGCGCCGCCGCGGGGGTCGGAGCAGTCGCTGGCCGCCGTCTCACCGCCCACGAGCAGCCAGCGGTCCTGCATCTCGCGCGGCCACAGGTTCGCGTGGATGAAGCGGCTGTCGCCCGTCGCCCCCTGCGCGACGATCCGCGGCGCCAGCGGGTCGCTCAGGTCGAACAGGGTGGGGAACCGGGTGCTCGTGAGCACCATCCCCGGCGCCACCTCGGTGACGTCGTGGGTCTGCCCAGGGCGCTGGAAGCCCTCCTGCGGCTGGTTCCAGTCGAGCTGCGCGACCCGCTCCGGCGCCCGCGGGTCGGTGAGGTCGTAGACCTGGCCCTCGGAGCCCCAGGCGTAGCGGCACTCCAGCACGCAGGTGATGGTGTGCGGGTCGCCGCCACCGCGCAGCGAGCCGATCTGCACCGGCGCCGCCTTGTCGGTGATGTCGTAGACGCGGATCTCCGACAGCGCGCTGATGAGCAGGATCTCGCCGTTGGTGTCGACGTCCTCCTCGGCGAAGTACGCCTGCTGCGGCGACGGGATGGTCGACCGCAGCTGCGGCGACTCCGGCGTCGACACGTCGTAGATCGACAGCTGCGTCGAGCTCGTGACGTAGAGGTGGTCGTCGAGCAGGTGCGCGCCGGCGGTGTCGGCGTGCAGCGGGATGTTGCCGAGCCACTCGACGTTGTCGCTGGCGAAGCCCGGCACGGGCAGCGGCTGCCCGACCGGGACGGCGACGGCGGGCGCGGCGAGCGCCCCCACGGCGAGCAGGGCGGCGGGCAGCAGTCGGCGGCGCACGCCGCCCTGTTCGACGCCGGCGGCCGGGTTCCTGCCGTCAGACGGCGGTGGTGGTGCCGCAGCGGGCCTGCTCGACCGGCCCGTCGAAGGCCGCGCGCGCCTCGGCGACGACGGCGTCCGGGTCGGCCCAGGCGACCACGTGCGTGACGACCAGCCGCCCGACCCCCGCCTGCGCCGCGTGCTCTCCGGCCTCCCGGCCGGACAGGTGCACGCCCGGGGGGTTGTCGGGGCTGTGCGTCCAGCTCGCCTCGCACAGGAACAGGTCGGTGCCGCGCGCCAGCTCGACGAGGTCGGGGCACTCGCCGGTGTCGCCGGAGTAGGTGAGCGAGCGCCCGCCGGCCGTCAGGCGCATGGCGTGGCACTCGACGGGGTGGTTGCTGCGGACGGTGTCCACCTGGAACGGCCCGATCGTCCGGCTCCCGACCCCCACCTCCC
>DATMKB010000016.1:0-7877 GCA_035553635.1 Mycobacteriales bacterium | reverse complement strand
CGGACGCCGGCCCGCGTCAGACGGCCGGCGGACCGCTGCCGGCGCTGTCGCCGAGGACGCGGTAGTACAGGTAGGCGCCGGTCTCGCGCAGGATGTAGCGCACCTGCGTCTCGCGGGTGCGCACCGACGGGCCCGCGCGGGTGGGCGAGGTCCGCGCCTCCAGGCCGACGTCGCGCGCCATCGTGCGCGAGCGCAGGCTGTGCCACGGGTCGGTGACGACGGTCGCGGTGTCCCAGCCGCGCTCCTCGAACACCCGCGCGACGGCCTCGAGGCTGGCCAGGGTGTTGCGCCCCTCGCCCACCGCGACGACGTCCTCGACGCCGCGCGCCTGCAGGTACTCCGCGCCGGCCTGCGCCTCGGTGAACCGGTCGCCCTCGCGGCTGCCGCCGACGGTCACCACCACCGGCGCGACGCCCTGCTCGTAGAGGGCCCTCGCGTGCTCGAGCCGGGCCTCGAGCACCGAGCTCGGCCGCCCGTCGAACTGCGAGGCGCCCAGCACGACGATCGCGTCGGTCGTCGTGCGGTCGTCGCCGCGCGCGGTCCACCAGATGCCGGCCGCCGTGCCGCCCACCACCAGGAGCCCCAGGACGACGACGGCGGACACGAGGCGGAGGAGCAGGCGGAGCACCTGCAGAGTCTCCCCTACGCCGAGGCGCTGACGCGTGCCGCGAGCGCCGCGCGACCCGCCTCGAGGCGGGCGACGGGCACCCGGAACGGCGAGCAGGAGACGTAGTCCAGGCCCACCTCGGCGAAGAACGCGATGCTGTCGGGGTCGCCGCCGTGCTCGCCGCAGACGCCGAGGTGAAGGTCGGGGTTCGCCCGTCGCCCCTCCTCCGCGGCGATGCGCACGAGCCGGCCGACGCCGTCGCGGTCGAGCGTCTCGAACGGGCTGACGCCGAACACCCCGCGGTCGAGGTAGTGCGAGAAGAACGCCGCCTCGACGTCGTCGCGGCTGAAGCCCCAGGTGGTCTGCGTGAGGTCGTTGGTGCCGAAGGAGAAGAACTCCGCCGACTCGGCGATCTGGCCGGCGGTCAGCGCGGCCCGCGGCAGCTCGACCATGGTGCCGATCGGGAAGTCCAGCGTGCAGCCGTGCTGCTCCGCGACCTCGGCCAGGACCTGGCGGGCCTCCTCGCTGACGAGCTCGAGCTCCTGCACGCTGCCGACCAGCGGGATCATGATCTCGGCGCGCGGGTCCTTGCCCATCCGCTGCAGGAAGCACGCCGCCTCGGCGATCGCCCGCACCTGCAGGGCGAACAGGCCCGGCACGACGAGGCCCAGCCGGACGCCGCGCAGCCCGAGCATCGGGTTGGACTCGTGCAGCCGCTCGACGGCCTGCAGCAGCCGCAGGTCGGCCTCGACGTCCTCCCCGCGCTCCTGCGCGACGGCGACGCGGACGGCGAGCTGCGTGCGGTCCGGGAGGAACTCGTGCAGCGGCGGGTCGAGCAGCCGGATGGTGACCGGTAGCCCGTCCATCGCGTCGAGGATGCGCTCGAAGTCCTTGCGCTGGTGCGGCAGCAGCCCCTGCAGCGCCTCGTCGCGCTCGGCGTCGTCGTCGGCGAGGACGACGCGCTCGACCAGCTGGCGGCGCTCGCCGAGGAACATGTGCTCCGTGCGGCACAGGCCGATGCCCTGCGCGCCGAACGCGCGGGCGCGCTGCGCGTCCTCGGGGGTGTCGGCGTTGGCGCGCACCCGCAGGGCGCGCGTGGCGTCGGCGTGCCCGACGAGCCGGTGCACCGCCTGCACGAGCGGGTCGTCGCCGACCGTGCCCTCCTCGAAGTAGCGCACGACGGGGCTCGGCTGCACGGCCACCTCGCCGGCGTAGACGCAGCCGGTGGTGCCGTCGATGGAGACGACGTCCCCCTCCCGCAGCACGGTGCCGTCGGGCGTGCGCACCTCCTTGGCCACGACGTCGACGTCGAGCTCCTCGGCGCCGCACACGCAGGTCTTGCCCATGCCGCGCGCGACGACGGCGGCGTGCGAGGTCTTGCCGCCCCGACTGGTCAGGACGCCGCGGGCCGCGATCATCCCGGCGAGGTCGTCGGGGTTGGTCTCCCGGCGCACGAGGACGACGTCCTCCCCCGCCTCGGCGCGCGCCACGGCGGTGGCGCTGTCGAACACGAGGGCGCCCACGGCCGCGCCCGGGCTGGCGCCCATCGCGGTGGTGAGCAGCGTCGCCCCAGACACGTCGCCGAAGGTGGGGAACATCAGGTGCGCCAGCTGCACGCCGGTGACGCGCTGCAGCGCGTCGTCCTCGCTGATCAGCCCCTCGTCGACCAGCTGCGTCGCGATGCGGAACGCCGCGGCCGCGGTGCGCTTGCCGACGCGCGTCTGCAGCATCCAGAGCTTGCCGCGCTCGATGGTGAACTCGATGTCGCAGAGGTCCTTGTAGTGCCGCTCGAGGATCGCCATCGTGGCGAGCAGCTCCTGGTACGACGCCTGGTCGAGCCGCTCGAGCTCGGGCAGCGGCAGCGTGTTGCGGATGCCGGCGACGACGTCCTCGCCCTGCGCGTTCTGCAGGTAGTCGCCGTACACGCCGCTCTCGCCGCTGCCGGGGTCGCGGGTGAAGGCGACGCCCGTGCCGCTGTCCATCCCGAGGTTGCCGAACACCATGGAGCAGACGTTGACGGCCGTGCCGAGGTCGGCCGGGATGCGCTCCTGCCGGCGGTACAGGCGCGCCCGCTCGGTGTTCCAGCTGTCGAACACCGCGCGCGTGGCGAGGTCGAGCTGCACCCGGGGGTCCTGCGGGAACGGCTCGCCGCAGTGCTCCTGCACGACGTCCTTGAGCGCCGCGACGACCTCCCGCAGGGCGTCGGCGTCGAGGTCGAGGTCGCTGGTGACGCCGCGCGACTCCTTCGCCCCGTCGAACGGCGCGTCGAGCGCCTCGCCCTCGATGCCGAGCACCGTCTTGCCGAACATCTGCAGCAGCCGGCGGTAGGAGTCCCACGCGAAGCGCTCGTCGCCGGCCTGGCGGGCCAGCCCCTCGACGCTGCGGTCGTTGAGGCCGACGTTGAGGACCGTCTCCATCATCCCCGGCATCGAGAAGCGCGCGCCGGACCGCACGCTGACGAGCAGCGGGTCGTCGGCGTCGCCGAGGCGCTTGCCCATCGCCCGCTCGAGCGCGTCGAGGTGCGCGTCGACCTCCTCCTGCAGACCGGCCGGCAGCTCGCCGGTGCGCAGGTACTCGGTGCACGCCTCGGTGGTGATGGTGAACCCCGGCGGGACCGGCAGGCCGAGGTTCGTCATCTCGGCGAGGTTGGCGCCCTTGCCGCCGAGGAGGTCCTTCATCTCCTTGCTGCCCTCGGCGAAGTCGTACACGTGCTTGGGCACTGAGCGCTCCTGCGGACGGTGGGGCGGGGTGCGGGACGTCGAAGGCTATGCGGGGCGCCCGGCGCCGGGACGGGTGACCCGCCGGGTCAGCGGCGGGGACGGCGCCGCAGCAGCAGCGCGGTGAGCAGCAGCACACCGGCTGCGGCGACCACGCCGGCGGTGCGCCAGGGCCCGGGGACGCCGTCGCCGCCCGCCGGTGCGCTCGCCGGGTCGGCGCCCTGCGCGGCGAGCGGCGACGGGACGCGGTGGACCTCCGCCCCCGGGCCCTCCGTCGTCGTCAGCAGGGCGGTGCCGTCGCGGGTGTAGGCGAGCCCCTCGCCCTGCACGGTCGGGGGCAGGGCCAGGACGACGGGGTCCTCCTCGAGGGCGCCGGCGACGTCGCCGTCCTGCACCCGCCACTCGTACAGGTCGGTGTAGGTGCGCAGGGCCACCCGCCCGCCGTCGGGCGAGATGTCGCCGGCGGTCACGAGGACGTTCGCGGCCCGCCCGATGCCCGGTCCGCCCGGGGTGCCGGTGCGCCGCGGCTCGACCTCGCCGACCTGCTCCAGGAGGTTCGGGGCGTCGGGCCGCAGCGGGAGCGGCGCGGCCCAGACCTGCGGCCGGCCGAGGATGCCCTTGGTGACGACGTAGGCGCGGCCCGTCGTCGGGTGCACGAGGAGCGTCTCGGCGTCGCGCGGGCCGTCGGGGTAGCGCAGCCGGTACGACGCCGTCGGCGGCAGGTCCTCGACCACGCCCTCCCGCGACGGGTCGACGTCGGGCTCGGGCACCTCGTGCACGAGCAGCCCGAGGTCGCGGGCGGCGCTGTTGTCGCCGATGTCCGCGAGGTACAGGGTGCGGCCGGCGCGGGCCATGTCCTCCCAGTCGCGCGACTGCACGCCGAGCCGGTAGGTGGCGAGCAGCCGCCCGTCCGTGGCGACGGCGTGCACCTCGCCGTCGGCGCCGCTGTCCTCGTGGGTGAACAGCCACTCGTCGCTGACCGAGCTGCTCGCGACGCCGCTCGACTCCGTGATCTGCGCCGGCAGGACGAGCAGGACCGCCGCAGCGAGCGCCAGCACTCAGACGACGCCGTACAGGCGGTCGCCCGCGTCGCCGAGCCCCGGCACGATGTAGCCGAGCTCGTTGAGCCGCTCGTCGACGCCCGCGGTCACCACCGTGACCGGGCAGCCGGCGTCGTCGCGGAAGGCCTCGTCGACGCGGGCCAGGCCCTCCGGCGCGGCGAGCAGGCAGACCGCCGTCACCTGCGACGCGCCGCGCTGCACGAGCAGGTCGATGGTGGCCACGAGCGTCCCGCCGGTGGCGAGCATCGGGTCGAGGACGAACACCTCGCGCCCGGTGAGGTCGTCGGGCAGCCGGTTGGCGTAGGTGCTCGCGATGAGGCTGTCCTCGTCGCGCACCATGCCGAGGAACCCGACCTCGGCGGTGGGCAGCAGGCGCACCATGCCGTCGAGCATCCCGAGGCCGGCCCGCAGCACCGGCACCACGAGCGGCAGCGGCCGCCGGAGCCGGCAGCCCTGCGCGACGGCCACCGGCGTGCGCACCTCGACCGGCTCGACGCCGATGTCGCGCGTCGCCTCGTAGGCGAGCAGCGTCACGAGCTCGTCGGCCAGCCGGCGGAACGTCGGCGAGTCGGTGCGCTCGTCCCGCAGCGCCGTGAGCTTGTGGGAGATGAGCGGGTGGTCCGCGACGAAGGTGCGCACCCGCCCACCGTAGTGAGCGGCGTCGGTAGCCTCCCGGGCGCCCGCAGGGGGCTCGACGAGGAGGACACGTGGGGATCTGGGCGCTGCACGGCGACGGCGGTCGGCTGCGGCCCGACGAGGTCGTCCGGCCGGAGGAGCGGCTGTCGTGGCCGGCCACCGTCGGCATCGGCGGCCAGCACGTGCTGGCGATGTTCGGCGCGACCTTCCTCGTGCCGGTGCTGACCGGCTTCCCGCCGGCCACCACGATCTTCTTCTCCGGCGTGGGGACCGTGCTGTTCCTGCTCATCACCGGCAACCGGCTGCCGAGCTACCTCGGGTCGTCCTTCGCGTTCATCGCGCCGGTGATCGCCGCCCAGACCGAGGGCGGCATCCCGGCCGCGCTCGGCGGCATCGTGGTCGCCGGGGTGCTGCTGGCGCTCGTCGGCGCGCTGGTGCACGTCGTCGGCGTCGGGCCGGTCGACTGGCTGCTGCCGCCCGTGGTGACCGGGACGATCGTCGCGCTCATCGGGCTCAACCTCGCTCCCGTGGCCTTCGACTCGTACGCCACCGACCCGCTCGTGGCGACCGTGGTGCTCGCCGTCGTGCTCGTCGTCACGGTCGCCTCCCGCGGGCTCCTCGGCCGGCTGTCGATCGTCGTGGGCGTGCTCGTGGGCTACGCGCTCGCGGCCGCGCGCGGCGACGTCGACTGGTCCGGCGTGCGGGACGCCGCCTGGGTCGGGTTCCCCGAGCTGACGGCGCCGAGCTTCACGCTGCGGGCCTCGCTGCTCGTCCTGCCGGTGGTGCTCGTGCTGGTGGCCGAGAACGTCGGGCACGTCAAGGCGGTCGCGGCGATGACCGGCACGTCGTTCGACCGCTCGATGGGCCGGGCGCTGGTGGGCGACGGCGTCGCCACCGCCGTGGCCGGCTCCTTCGGCGGCTCGGGCACCACCACCTACGCCGAGAACATCGGCGTCATGGCCGCCTCGCGCGTCTACTCCACCGCGCCCTACTGGGTGGCCGCGTTCGTCGCCATGGCGCTGGGCCTGTGCCCGAAGTTCGGCGCCGCCGTGGCCGCGATCCCGGGCGGCGTGCTCGGCGGTGCCACCACCGTGCTCTACGGCCTGATCGCCGTGCTCGGGGCGCGCATCTGGGTGGAGTCGAAGGTCGACTTCCGCGACCCGGTGAACCTGCTGACGGCGTCCGTGGCGCTCATCATCGGCGCCGCGAACTACCGCTTCACGCAGGGCGACGTGACGCTCGAGGGCATCGCGCTCGGCTCGCTGGCCGCCGTCGTGGTCTACCGCGTGCTGCGCCTGCTGCAGGCCCGGGGCCTCGGCCCGCTGGGCGACTCGCCGTCCGACCTCCCGAGCGCCGACCTGACCCGCTGACGCCCCAGGGCCGGCACCGCCGCTCGCCGCTGCGGTGATCCAGGCGGGTTTGCTGCCGCTGCAGCGGCACCGGAGCCGCCTCGATCACCGGCGTCCACAGGGGCCACGGCGTCCCTGCGGGCGCTGGGGTCCACTGGGCGCGTGGACGAGCTGCTGCGCCTGCTGCGCCGCCAGGACGGAGTGGTCACGCGGCAGCAGGCGCTCGACGCCGGCCTGACGCCGTCCGCCCTGCGCCACCGGACGCGGCCGGGCGGCCCGTGGCAGACCCCCGTCCCCGGGGTGCACGTCGCGGTGACCGGGACCCTCACGGAGCGGCAGCGCCGCCGGGTGGCGCTCCTGCACGTCGGCCCCGGCGCGCAGCTCGGGTCCTGGACGGCCGTGCGGTCGTGGGGCCTGCGCGCCGGTCCCGCCCGCACCGCCGTCCACGTCCTCGCGCCGCACAGCAGGCACGTCGCGTCGACGGCCGGGGTCGTCGTCGAGCGCACGACCCGGCTCCCGGTGCCGGTGCGGGTGGACGGGCTCGACGTCTCCCCGCTGCCGCGCGCCGTCGTCGACGCCGCCCGCCGACTGACCTCCCTCGTGGAGGTCCGGGCCCTGCTCGCCGAGCCCGTGCAGCGCGGCCTGGTCACGGTCGACCAGCTCGCGGACGAGCTCGCCGGCGGACCGGTGGGCGGCTCGCGGCTGGCCCGGCGGGTGCTGGCGGAGGTCGCCGACGGCGTCCGCTCGGCGACGGAGGCCGAGCTGCGCCTGCTGCTGCGCCGCAGCCCGCTCCTGCGCTCGGCCCGCTGGGACGTCCGCCTGGTCACGTCGGACGGCCGCTGGCTCGCCGACGTCGACTGCTACGTCGCGGAGGCCGGGCTCGTCGTCGAGTCCGACTCGCGGGCGTGGCACCTGTCGCCGGAGCACTGGGAGCGGACGATGGCGCGGCACAGCCGCATGACGGCCGCCGGCCTGCGCGTCGTCCACGTGTCGCCGCGCCGTCACCGCACCGACGGCCCGCGGGTCCTCGCGGAGGTCGAGGCGGCCTACCGCGCCGGCGTCGCCGCGGGCGGGTGCCCGGGCGTCCGTGCCGTCGCACGTCGGAGCGCCGCGTGATCCAGGCGGCCCTGGTGCCGTGGGAGCGGCAGGGGACCCGCCTGGATCAGCCCGGGCGCGGCGCAGCCGGCGCTACAGCGGGCCGAGCTTCTCGTTCAGGTACCGCTCGACCTGGTCGAGCGACACGCGCTCCTGCGTCATCGCGTCGCGCTCGCGCACGGTGACGGCCTGGTCCTCGAGCGAGTCGAAGTCGACCGTGACGCAGTACGGCGTGCCCACCTCGTCCTGGCGGCGGTAGCGGCGGCCGATGGCGCCGGCGTCGTCGAAGTCGACGTTCCAGTGCCGGCGCAGCTTCGCGGCGAGGTCGCGGGCGACCGGCGACAGGTCGGCGTTGCGCGACAGCGGCAGGACGGCGGCCTTCACCGGCGCCAGGCGCGGGTCGAGCTTGAGC
>DATMKB010000015.1:0-6252 GCA_035553635.1 Mycobacteriales bacterium | reverse complement strand
TCACGCACCTGACGAGCGACGAGGGCAAGGCCGACCTCAAGGAGCTCGGCGGCCTGTCGTCGGCCACCGCGGGCGTCATCCTGCGCGCGCTGGTCAACCTCGAGCAGTCCGGCGGCGGCGTCTTCTTCGGCCTGCCGGAGTTCGAGCCGTCCGAGCTGCTGCGCACCGCCCCCGACGGCCGCGGCGTCCTGTCGGTCATGGGCCTCGCGGCCGTGCAGGACCGGCCGCAGCTGTTCAGCACGTTCCTCATGTGGCTGCTCGCCGAGCTGTTCGAGGACCTGCCGGAGGTCGGCGACGTCGACCGGCCGAAGCTGGTGTTCTTCCTCGACGAGGCGCACCTGCTCTTCGACGACGCCAGCGAGGCGTTCCTCGACGTCGTCGCGCGCACCGTGCGGCTCATCCGGTCCAAGGGCGTCGGCGTCTTCTTCGTGACGCAGACGCCGAAGGACGTGCCGGCCGAGGTGCTCGCGCAGCTGGGCAACCGCGTGCAGCACGCGCTGCGCGCCTTCACCCCCGACGACGCCAAGGCGCTCAAGGCGACCGTGTCGACCTTCCCCCGCAGCGACGTCTACGACCTCGACACGCTGCTGACGTCGATGGGCATCGGCGAGGCGGCGGTGACGATCCTGTCGGAGCGCGGGACGCCCACGCCCGTGGCCTGGACGATGATGCGCCCGCCCGCCTCGCGCATGGGGCCGCTCGAGCCGGCGGAGACGGCGTCGTTGGTGGCGGCGTCGTCGCTCGCACCGCGCTACGCCACCGCCCAGGACCGCGCCTCGGCGGCGGAGAAGCTCGCCGCGCCGCCGGCCGCCGCTGCCGCGCCCGCGCCGTCCGAGGCGGCACCCGCCCCCGCCGGGGGAGCGCCGTCGCGCCGTGCGGAGCCGGAGGAGCGGAGCAGGGTCGCGGAGGTGCTGCAGTCCAGCGCCTTCCGCAGCGGTGTGCGCGCGGCCGCCACCGTGGCGGGCCGCGAGATCGCGCGGTCGCTGTTCGGCACGTCGTCGCGCCGGCGGCGACGCCGCTGACCGTCGGGCTCGGAACGTCCCGGAAACACCGGCGTCGCACGGACGGAACCACGGCTCCGTAGCGTCCGGCCGCAGTGCCACCGAGACGCGGAGGACCGCATGGCCGAGCCGGCACGCACCACCGTCCCGCGCAGCGCCCGCGCAGGCACCCTCACCGCCCTCCCCAGCGCGACGGGCTTCGCGGCGCGGGCGGCCGGTGCGGGCGTCGACGTCGCCGCGCTCGTCCGCTCCGGCGGCCTCGAGGTCGACCCGGTCGGCTACGTCGTCACGCTCGACGGCGACGAGCTGAGCCTGTCGCCGCGTCAGGTCGAGCTGCTCGCGCTGTTCCTCGCCGCACCCCGGCGCGTGTGGAGCCGCGACCAGCTGCACTGGGTGTGCTGGGGGGACACCGCGCCGTCGCGCCGCGTCGACGTGCAGCTGTGCCGGCTGCGCGCCCGCACCGGCCTGGACCTGTTCCGCAACGTGCGCGACCGCGGGTGGACGCTGCGCCCGCTGGTCTGATCCCCCGGACGAGGGCGTCGACGATCCCGCACGGCGGGCGAGGCGACCGGCAGGCGTGCGGGACCTGCGGGACGCGCCGGCGCGCCCGGCAGGGTTCGAACCTGCGACCAAGTGCTTAGAAGGCACCTGCTCTGTCCTCTGAGCTACGGGCGCTCGGCGGTCATCGTGCCACTGCGGCAGCACGTCGCACCGACGCCGCAGCCTCCGTCGTCCACAGGCCCAGAGCCGTCCACAGACGGCGGCAGGACACCCCTGCCCCCTGCGGAGCGCGGGCACCGTCGAGCCGTGCCGGGACGCGCCCGGCCGGACCTGACGGAGGAGTCCCCGTGAACAACCCGAGCATCGTCTTCGCCGGCAACGTCGGCGCCAAGCCCGAGCTGCGCCAGGTGCAGGGGCCGAGCGGTCCGTCGGCCGTCGCGAACGTGCGCGTCGCCGTGACGCCGCGCAAGCGGGCCCCCGGCAGCGACGAGTGGGTCGACGACGGCGACACCATGTGGTTCAGCGTGAGCGCGTGGCGCGGCCTGGCCGCCAACTGCGTCGCCTCCCTCAACGCCGGCGACCGCGTGCTCGTGCGCGGGCGGCTGAGCCAGCGCACCTGGACCGACGAGAGCGGGGTCGAGCGCTCGGCCTTCAACGTCGAGGCGGACGACGTCGCGCTCGACCTGGCGCGCACCGCCGCCATGGTGGTGCGCACCGGCGTGCCGCGCCAGGGCCCGGCGGGCGCGCCGGGGGAGGCGCCGCCGGACGGGGTCGACGCCGAGACCGGCGAGGTGCTGGACGGCGCGCCGCTCCCGGCCTGACCCCGCGCGCCTCCGGCGGCGGCGGCGCCGCCGGAGGCGGCGGGGCGCGGCCCGTAGCCTGGGGCCATGGCGCAGTTCATCTACCAGATGCAGAAGGTCCGCAAGGCCGTCGGGGACAAGGTCATCCTCGACGACGTCACGCTGGCCTTCTTCCCCGGCGCGAAGATCGGCGTCCTCGGCCCGAACGGCGCGGGCAAGTCCACCGTGCTGAAGATGATGGCGGGGCTCGACCAGCCCTCCAACGGCGAGGCGCGGCTGAGCCCTGGCTACTCCGTGGGGATCCTGCTCCAGGAGCCGCCGCTCGACGACACCAAGACGGTGCGCCAGAACGTCGAGGACGGCGTCAAGGAGATCCGCGACGTCCTCGTGCGGTACGAGGAGCTCAACGAGAAGATGGGCGCGCCGGACGCCGACTTAGAGAAGATCCTCGAGGAGCAGGCGCCGCTGCTCGACCAGATCGAGGCCGCCGGGGCCTGGGAGCTCGACAGCAAGACCGAGCAGGCCATGGACGCCCTGCGCTGCCCGCCGCCGGACAGGTGCACGACCGGCTCGTCCGGCGGCGAGCGCCGCCGCGTCGCCCTGTGCAAGCTGCTGCTCGAGGCGCCCGACCTGCTGCTGCTCGACGAGCCGACCAACCACCTCGACGCCGAGAGCGTCGAGTGGCTCGAGAAGCACCTCGCGCAGTACGCCGGCGCCGTCCTGGCCGTCACCCACGACCGCTACTTCCTCGACAACGTCGCCGAGTGGATCCTCGAGCTCGACCGCGGGCGCGCCTACCCGTACGAGGGCAACTACTCGACCTACCTCGAGAAGAAGCAGGAGCGCCTGGCCGTCCAGGGCAAGAAGGACGCCAAGCTGCAGAAGCGCCTCAAGGAGGAGCTCGAGTGGGTGCGGCAGAACGCCAAGGGCCGCCAGACCAAGAGCAAGAGCCGCCTCGCCCGCTACGAGGAGATGGCCGCCGAGGCGGAGAAGACGCGCAAGCTCGACTTCGAGGAGATCCAGATCCCGGCCGGCCCGCGGCTGGGCTCGGTGGTCATCGAGGCCACCGACCTGCGCAAGGGCTTCGGTGACCGCGTCCTCATCGACGGGCTGTCGTTCAGCCTGCCGCGCGGCGGCATCGTCGGCATCATCGGTCCGAACGGCGTCGGCAAGACGACGCTGTTCAAGACCATCGTCGGGCTCGAGGAGGCCGACGGCGGCCAGGTCCGCGTCGGCGAGACGGTGAAGATCAGCTACGTCGACCAGAACCGCTCGAACATCGACCCGAGCAAGTCGGTGTGGGAGACGGTGTCCGACGGGCTGGACTACATCCAGGTCGGCGCGCAGGAGATGCCGAGCCGGGCCTACATCGGCGCGTTCGGCTTCAAGGGCCCGGACCAGCAGAAGAAGGCCGGCGTGCTGTCCGGCGGCGAGCGCAACCGCCTCAACCTGGCGCTGACGCTCAAGCAGGGCGGCAACGTGCTGCTGCTCGACGAGCCCACCAACGACCTCGACACCGAGACCCTCGGCTCGCTCGAGGCGGCACTGCTCGAGTTCCCCGGCTGCGCCGTCGTGATCAGCCACGACCGCTGGTTCCTCGACCGCGTCGCCACCCACATCCTGGCGTGGGAGGGCGACGAGGAGAACCCGGCGAAGTGGTACTGGTTCGAGGGGAACTTCGAGTCGTACGAGAAGAACAAGGTCGACCGCCTCGGCGCCGACGCCGCGCGCCCGCACCGCGTGACGCACCGCAAGCTGACGCGCGACTGACCGGGCTGAGCACCTCCGCCGCCCCGGACCGGCCCGCCCCGCGGTGGGCCGGTCCGGCGCTGCTCGCGACCGTCCTGCTCAGCGCGTACGTCCTGCTCTGGCCCGACCCGGCCGGCGCGGGCAGCGGCCCGCCGGGAGCCGACAAGGTCGTGCACGCCGGCCTGTTCGCCCTGCTGGTCGTGACGGCCCGCTTGCGGCTCGGCCCGCGCCGGTGGGTGCTCGCAGCGGTGCTCGGCTACGCGGCTGTCAGCGAGGTCGTGCAGGCAGCGCTGCTGTCGCGGCGCAGCGGCGACCTGCTCGACCTGGTCGCCGACGTCGCCGGGGCGCTGGCCGCCTGGGCGGTGCTCAGCCGGCGCGACGCTCGACGGGAGGCCCTGTCGACGGCGCCTGCTCGGGCTCCTCGCGCGCCCTCGCCGCCTCCTCGTAGCTGACGAGCAGCCCGCCGAGCAGCCTCGCGGCGCCGAGCCCGAGCAGCACGGCCAGGCCGATCCGCACCAGGGCGGCCTCCGGCGACATCGCGCCGGACAGCGCCGAGGGCAGCCACGGCAGGCAGAGCGCCAGCCCCGCGAGCACGCCGAGCGGGGCCAGGCCGGCCGGGCTCACCGGCGCACCGCCAGGGCGCGGCGCTGCTGCCCGACGACGTGCCGCCGCAGGCGTGCGGCCAGCCGCGCGCCAGGGCGCAGGCGGAGCCGGACGGTCGTCCCCTCGGGGTGCGGCGCGACCTCGAGCAGGTCGCCCTCGACCTGCAGCCGGTCGCCGTCCAGCTCGAGGTGGAGCGCCACCACGGCGTGCGGCTGCAGCCGGTCGTCCACGCGCAGCACGCAGCGGGCGCCGCCCTCGCTGAGGTCGACGACGACGGCGTCGGCCACCACGCCGTCGGCGTGCACCTGGGCCGGGAGCGCCTCCTGCACCCGCACGAACGCGCGGCGCTGCTGCACGCCCGGCGGCCCCTCGAGCACCAGGCGCCACAGCTCGACGACGTCGTGCCGGCGGCGCTCGACCGCGCACGCCGCGGCGTGCAGCCCGCGGGCGGAGGTCCACTCGAGCAGCAGCGCCGTGCCGGGCGCGAGGTCGGGGCTGCGCAGGTCGTCGACCGACCACGGCTCGCGCAGCAGGACCGCAGCCGGCGGGGCGGCGGTCTCCACGGCGTCGACGACGGCGGCGAGCCGCCCGCCGTCCGGAACGGTGAGCCGGACGGCGCTGCCGGGCGGGGGGAGGTCCGCCGCGGTCACGGCGGGCGTCCGGGAGTGCGGGGCGGTCACCGGAACCTCACGCCGCGAGCCGGGAGGTGAGCAGGGAGGCCCAGGCGGCCGGCGTCGCGGTCCGCGGGCCGAGCCGGGCGACCGGGATGCCGAGCCGCAGCACCGACGCCGGGTCCATCGTCGCGTCCACCTCCTGCACGGCGAGCGCGTCGACGGACCCGACGAGCCCGGTCCAGGCCGCGAGGTCGTGCGTCTTGCGGCTCGCCTCGACGGTCACCCAGGTGGCGCACGGGGCGAGCGCGCCGAGGAACTCCCGCGCGCGCAGGGCGGCGGCCGCGGTGACCGGGCAGTCGACGGCGACGACGGTCAGCGACCGGCGGCGCTTCCAGGCCGCGCGGCGCTCGGCCGCGGTCGGCACGTCGAGCACCGCCTGCCGCTCGGCGACCCACTCGTCGGCCGAGGGCCCGGCCAGCACGAGGGCGGTGGACGGCGTCAGGCCCAGCTCGGCGGCCAGCTGGCGGCCCAGCGACAGCGCCAGGTGCACCGGCCCGACGACGGCCAGCACCTGCCCCGGGCGGTTGGCCGGCCTGGGCGCGCGCGGCAGCCGGCGCAGGCTCTCGACGAGGGCGGCCGGGTCGTCGGACGCCGGCAGCAGGTGCTCGGGCAGCCCGAGCGACAGCAGCTGCTCGGCGCGGGCGGAGAGCGCCGGCAGGCCGCGCACGGGGGCCGGCTCGAGCTCCGCCGCGGCCGGCGCCTCGTCCGCCTCGACGGCGTCCGGGCGCTCGGCCCGGGCCTCGTGCGGCCGCAGCAGGGCCGGCGGGCGCGCCGGCGCGACCGGCTCTGCCGCAGGCGCCTCCGCCGGCACGGGCGTCAGCGCGGCGGAGGCCGGGCGGGCGGCCAGCGGGCTGCTCGGCCCGAGCACCGGCACGGTCGGCAGGGCGACGGCGGCGAAGAGGGTCGCGGCGGACGGAGTGCGGG
>DATMKB010000014.1:0-2217 GCA_035553635.1 Mycobacteriales bacterium | reverse complement strand
GAAGCGGTACGCCGCCGTCAGCCAGGCCAGGCCGCCGCCGACGACGAGCGTCCCGCCAACCACGAGCGCCAGCAGCGCCAGCGTGGAGCCGGTCTGCTCGAGCCACCGGGAGGCGCCGACGCGCTGCCACGGGGCCGCACCTGCCGTGACGACGCCGACGGCGAGGGCGAGCACGGGCAGCGCCACGACGGCGGCCGCGGCCCACGCCACGGCCACCGAGGGGCGGCGCCCGCTGCGGGTCACCGGTAGCCGGCGTCCGAGAGCAGCTGGGTGGCGGCGGCGTTGAAGCGCCCGAGCTCCCCGACGTTGATGGGGTCGCGGCGGAACTCCCCGAAGGCCGCGACCTGCTCGACCGGCGCGACCTCGGGGTTCACCGGGAACTCGAAGTTGCCGTCGACGAACAGCGACTGGCCGGTGGTGGCCAGCCACTCGAGGAAGCGCTGGGCCTCGGCGGGGGAGTCGCTCGAGCGGGTGACGCCGGCGCCGCTGATGTTGACGTGCGTGCCGCTCGTGGCCTGGTCCGGGAAGAAGAAGTCGACGCCGAGGTCCGGGTCCTCCGCCATGAGCCGCGCGACGTAGTAGTGGTTCGTGATGCCGACGTCGCAGCCGCCCGCGCCGACGGTGCGCACGATCTCGACGTCGTTGTTGATGATCTGCGGGTCGTTGGCCATCCAGCCCTCGACCGCCGCGCGCGCCTGCTCCTCGCCCAGGTTGGCGATCATCGACGCCACCAGGGACTGCGTGTAGGCGCTCGTGGAGGTGCGCAGGCACAGCCGGCCGCGGAAGGCGGGGTCGGCGAGGGCCTCGTAGGTCGACAGCTGCGCCGGGTCGACCTCGTCCGGGTCGTACACGATGCCGCGGGCCCGCACCGACAGGCCGAACCAGCGGCCCTGCGGGTCGCGCAGGTCCTCCGGCACGGCGGCCTCGAGGGCGGCCGAGTCCGTCTCGCGGAAGACGCCCTGCTCCGCGGCGAGCGCGAGGTTCGCGACGTCGACGGTCATGAAGACGTCGGCGCGGCTGCTCTCGCCCTCGCTCTGCAGCCGCTCCCGCAGCTCGGCGTCGTTGCCGTTGAGGAACTCGACCCGGATGCCGGTCTCCTCGGTGAAGCGCTGGTACGCCTCCTCGGCCCCGTACGAGCGGGCGCTGTACACCTGGATGGCCGGGCCGTCGTCGCCGCCGAGGGCGATGCCGCAGCCGGAGACGAGCAACGGCAGGACGCCGAGGGCGCCGGCCGCGAGGGCGCGGCGCAGGCGGGAGGACCGGGTCACGGTCAAGGGCCTTCCGACGGGGCTTAGGGCAGGTTCACCTAGGACGAGCACCACTGTAGGGCCGTCGTGGGCGGGGGACACTCCCGGCGTGACGGACAGCACCCGCCTCGAGCCGCTGCTCGACCTCGACGACGACCGCCGGGCGGCCCTCGCCCGCGTCCTCGAGTCCGCCGAGGCGGCGCTCGGCGCCGTCCGGTACGGCAGCCGGCTGCGCGTAGGGGTCGCCGACGTCGTGCTCAACCCCGACAGCCCGCTGGCGTCGGGCGCCCGCGCGACCGGCCTTGACGGCGCCCCGGCAGCCGTCGAGGCGACGCTGCGCGCGCTGCCGGCGGTGTTCGCCGAGGCGGGCCTGCCCCGGGTGCTCGTGCACGCCTCGCCCTCCAGCGCGCCGGAGCTCCCGCTGCTCGCCGAGGAGCTGGGCTACGACGCCGTGGAGGAGCGCACGGTGCTGCTCCTCACCCGGCCGCACCTGCTCGTGGAGGGCGAGCCGGGCCGCTCGACGGTCCCGCTGCCGGAGGCCCTCGAGGACCAGGTGGCGGCGCTCGTCGCCGAGGCGCACGGGTGGTCGCGCGGCGTCGAGCGGCGCCTGCACCGGGTGCTCGGCCACCGCTTCGACGACCCCCGGCACGTCGCCGTGGCCGCCCTCGGACCGGAGGGCGAGCTGGTCGGCGTCGCCACGGGCTTCCTGGCGGGGGAAGTGGGCCAGGTGGTCGACGCGGCCGTCCGGCCGCGGCACCGGCGGCGCGGTGCGGGAAGCGCGCTGGTGTCCGCCGTGGCGGCCGAGCTGCTGCTGCGCGGGGCGGCCACCGTGTGGTCCACCGCCGAGGCCGGCGGGCGCGCCGAGCGCCTCGGCGCCTCCCTCGGCCTCGAGCCGGCGTACGACGCCGTCAGCTACGTGCTGGGCCTGGACTGAGGCGACTGGCGCCCGACGGGGTTTCCGGCGATCATG
>DATMKB010000013.1:0-2185 GCA_035553635.1 Mycobacteriales bacterium | reverse complement strand
CTACCGCGTGGGCGCCGCCGTCGAGGGGGCGCTCGAGGACCGCTGGGGCGGCCCGCTGCTGGCCTCCGCCCCGACCCTGCCGTCGACCAGCACGGAGGCCTGACCCGTGGGACTGCTCTCGCCCGTCTCCGCCGAGCGCGTGGTGCACGCCCCGGCCGAGCGCGTCTTCGACCTGCTCGCGCGCCCGTCGCAGCACCGGCTGCTCGACGGCTCCGGCACCGTCCGCGAGCCCTACGACGGCCCCGAGCGGCTGGCCCTGGGCGACCGCTTCGGCATGGGCATGAAGGCCGGGGCGCCGTACCGGATGGTCAACGAGGTGGTCGAGTTCGAGGAGGGCCGCCGCATCGCCTGGCAGCCCCGGCCCGACCACCGCGGCGTCGACAAGGTCATCGGCGGCCGCATCTGGCGCTGGGAGCTCGAGCCGCTCGACGCCGGCCGGACGCTCGTGCGCGAGACCTGGGACATCAGCCAGGAGCGCGTCCCGCCGCTGCTCCTGCCGCTCAAGCCGGTCGTCAAGCCGCAGCTCGAGCGCTCGCTCGACCGCCTGGAGAGGGCGCTCGCATGACCACTCCCAGCCTGGTGCCCTACGACGAGGCGCTCGAGGAGTTCGAGCCCGTCATCGGCCTCGAGACGCACGTCGAGCTCGGCACCGCCAGCAAGATGTTCTGCGGCTGCGCCACGGAGTTCGGCGCCGAGCCGAACACCCAGGTCTGCCCGGTCTGCCTCGGGCTGCCGGGCGCGCTGCCGGTCGTCAACGCGGGCGCCATCGAGGCGACCGTGCGCATCGGCCTGGCGCTGCACTGCAGCATCGCCACCTGGTGCCGCTTCGCCCGGAAGAACTACTTCTACCCGGACATGCCGAAGAACTTCCAGACGTCGCAGTACGACGAGCCGCTGTGCACCGACGGCTACCTCGACGTCGATGTCGACGGCGAGACGGTGCGCATCGAGATCGAGCGCGTGCACCTGGAGGAGGACACCGGCAAGTCGCTGCACGTCGGCGGGTCGACCGGCCGCATCCACGGCGCCTCGCACTCGCTCGTCGACTACAACCGCGCCGGCATCCCGCTCGTCGAGATCGTCACGAAGCCGATCGCCGGCACCGGCGCCCGGGCCGCCGCGGTGGCCCGCGCGTACGTCACCGAGCTGCGCGACGTCCTGCGCGGCCTCGGCGTCTCCGACGTGCGCATGGAGCAGGGCTCGCTGCGCTGCGACGTCAACACCTCGCTGTCGCGCCCGGGCGAGCCGTGGGGCACCCGCACCGAGACGAAGAACGTCAACTCGCTGCGCTCGGTCGAGCGCGCGGTGCGCTTCGAGGTCGAGCGCCAGGCCGCGGTGCTGCGCGACGGCGGCCGCATCGTGCAGGAGACCCGCCACTTCCACGAGGACACCGGCGCCACGACGTCGGGCCGCTCGAAGGAGGAGGCCACCGACTACCGGTACTTCCCCGAGCCCGACCTCGTGCCGGTGGCGCCCGACCCCGCCTGGGTCGAGGAGCTGCGCGCCGCGCTGCCCGAGCCGCCCACCGCGCGCCGCAAGCGGCTCACCGCGGAGCTGGGCCTCTCGGAGCTCGACGCGCAGGCCATGACGAACGCCGGCGTGCTCGACGTCGTGCTCGCCACGGTCGAGGCCGGCGCCCCGGCCGCCGAGGCGCGCAACTGGTGGCTCGGCCACCTCGCGCAGTCGGCCAACGCGCGCGGCGTCGACGCCGCCGAGCTGCCCATCGCGCCGGAGCAGGTGGCCCGGGTGGTCGCGCTGGTCGCCGAGGGCAAGCTGACGGCCGGCCTGGCCCGCCAGGTGGTCGACGGCGTCCTGGCCGGCGAGGGCGGGCCGGACGACGTCGTCGCGGCCCGCGGGCTCGCGGTCGTGTCGGACGAGGGGGCGCTCGGCGCCGCCGTCGACGACGCGATCGCCGCCGACCCCGACGCCGCCGAGAAGGTCCGCGGCGGCAAGGTGCAGGCCGTCGGCGCCCTGGTCGGCAAGGTCATGAAGGCCACCCGCGGGCAGGCCGACGCGGCGGTGGTGCGCAAGCTGCTGCTCGAGCGCCTCGGCGTCGGCGAGTAGCCGCCCGCGGTCAGCGCGACTTCCCTCCGCGGCGCGACGCCGGGAGCCCTCGCAGCTGGCCCGGCTGGTGCTGGCGGGGGAGATCGACCACGTGCACAGGAAGGCCCTCGCCGCGCAGGAG
>DATMKB010000012.1:0-5349 GCA_035553635.1 Mycobacteriales bacterium | reverse complement strand
CTGACCAAGCTGCGCGCCTACGCCGCCGTCGACTTCGAGCACGCCTCGCGCTAGTGCGCCTCGCCACCTGGAACGTCAACTCGGTCGGGGCGCGCCTGCCCCGCCTGCTCGAGTGGCTCGAGTCCCGGCAGCCCGACGTCGTCGCGCTGCAGGAGACCAAGTGCACCGACGAGGCGTTCCCGCACATGCCGGTGATGGCGCTGGGCTACGAGGTGGTGCACAGCGGCGACGGCCGGTGGAACGGCGTCGCGGTGCTGTCGAAGGTGGGCCTGGCGCAGGAGTCGCGCACGCTCGACGGTCACCCCGAGCCGCGGCTGGCCTCCGCGCAGTGCGGGCCGGTGCACGTGACGTCGGTGTACGTGCCCAACGGCCGGGCGCTCGGCGACCCGCACTACGACTACAAGCTCGCCTGGTTCTCCTCCCTGCGCGAGCGGCTGGCGTCTTTCGACCCGGCGCAGCCGCTCGTCGTCATGGGCGACTTCAACGTCGCCCTGCACGACGACGACGTCTTCGACATCAGCCGGTTCGCGCAGTCGACGCACGTGACGCCGCAGGAGCGGGCGGCCATGCAGGAGCTGCTCGACTGGGGGCTGGTCGACGTCGTGCCGCGGCCGGGCAAGAACGACCGCCCCTTCACCTACTGGGACTACCGGGCCGGCATGTTCCACAAGGACCTCGGCATGCGCATCGACTACGTCCTCGCGACGCCGTCGGTGCGGGTGGTCGACGCCTTCGTCGACCGCGAGGCCCGCAAGGGCCAGGGGGCCAGCGACCACGCGCCCGTGGTGGTCGACGTCGAGGTGGACGAGACCGGCGGCGACGCGCCCTAGGAGCCGGGCGGCGGCAGGGCCGCGCGGGCGGCCCGCGGCTCCACGCCGAGGCCCTCCAGGAGGTCCACGACGGCGGAGCGCAGCTGCGCGACCACGACGGTGCCCGACACCCCGGCCGCGGGGTCGAGGGAGAGCCGGCCGGCGAGCGCGGTGAGGCGGGCGCACGCCTCCTGCCGCGCCTCGAGGTCGGCGGCCAGGACGTCGAGGGCGGCGGCGAGCTCCTCGAGGTCGCCGGCCAGCCGGTCGGGCAGCGGCTCCCCCTCGCCCAGCGCGAAGAGCACCCGCCGCACGAGCACGCGCAGGTTGCGCGTGGCGCGGTCGACCCCGGCGGCCAGCTCGCCCGAGCGGCGCCAGGTGCCGGCGTCGCGGCGCAGCGGGGTGAGCTGGGTGATGTCGTGGCCGGTGCGCAGCGCCTCCGACCACGCGTCGAGCCGCGGCTGCGTCGCCCGCGCCCGCGACAGCGCGAAGGCGGCCGACGCCGCGTCCTCGCGCCGGGCCGCCCCGGCCGCCTCGCGCAGCACCGCGGCCAGCTCGGCGAGCACCGCCGCGCCGCGGCGGCGGGCGTCGCGCCACGGGTCGGCGGGCAGCAGCGCCGCGACGAGCAGGGCCGTCAGGCCGCCCACCATCGCGTCCTGCCAGCGGGCGACGTCGCCGCCGGGCACCCGAGGCAGGGCGACGACGAAGACCGCCTGCAGCCCGGCCTGGGCCGTGACGAGCGTGCCGCCGTCGAGCGCCAGGGCCAGGGCCAGCGCGAGACCCACGACGAGCCCCACCTGCCACGCACCGGTGCCGATGAGGCCGACGAGCGCCTCGCCCACCGCCACCCCGACGGTGACGCCGACCGCGAGCTCGAGCACCCGGCGCAGCCGCTGCGCGGCCCGGACGCCGAGGCACACCACGGCCGCCACGCAGGCGAAGAACGGCCGCTCGTGGCCGAGCAGCGTCGTCGCCGCGAGCCAGGCGAGGGACGCGCCGAGCGCGCACTGCACCACCGACCAGGCGCCGTCGCGCACGCGCTTGGCCGAGGCGGCCGCGCGCCGCCGGACGGCGTCCTGCACGGCGGCGAGGGCGGGCACGGGCGGAGCCTAGGGGCGGTGCACGCGCCGCCCGCCGGGCTCGGCAGGATGAGCGGCATGGCAGAGCAGACTCCCGAGACCGGCTGGCGCGTCGAGCGCGACACGATGGGCGAGGTCCGCGTGCCCGCGGACGCGCTGTACCGGGCGCAGACCGCCCGCGCCGTCGAGAACTTCCCCGTGAGCGGCGCCCGCCTCGAGCGCTCGCACATCGAGGCCCTGGCCCGCATCAAGGCCGCCGCGGCGAAGGTGAACGCCGAGCTCGGCGTGCTGCCCGCCGACATGGCGCAGGCGGTGCAGGACGCCGCCGACGAGGTGGCCCGCGGCGACCACGACGCCCACTTCCCCGTCGACGTCTTCCAGACCGGCTCCGGCACCTCGTCGAACATGAACACCAACGAGGTGCTCGCGACGCTGGCCACCGAGAAGCTCGGGTCGCCGGTGCACCCGAACGACCACGTCAACGCCTCGCAGTCGAGCAACGACGTCTTCCCGTCCTCGATCCACATCGCGGCGACGAGCGCCGTGGTGAACGACCTCGTGCCGGCGCTCGAGCACCTCGCCGCGTCGCTGTCGCGCAAGTCCGACGAGCTCGCCACCGTCGTCAAGAGCGGGCGCACGCACCTCATGGACGCCACCCCGGTGACGCTGGGGCAGGAGTTCGGCGGCTACGCGGCGCAGGTCCGCTACGGCGTCGAGCGGCTGCAGGCCTCGCTCCCCCGCCTCGCGGAGCTGCCGCTCGGCGGCACGGCTGTGGGCACCGGCATCAACACCCCGCCCGGGTTCTCCGCCCGCGTCATCGAGGAGGTCGCCGCGGCGACCGGGCTGCCGCTCACCGAGGCGCGCGACCACTTCGAGGCGCAGGGCGCCCGCGACGCGCTCGTCGAGGCCAGCGGACAGCTGCGCACCATCGCGGTGGGCCTCAACAAGATCTGCAACGACCTGCGCTGGATGGGCTCGGGCCCGCGCGCCGGTCTCGGCGAGATCCAGCTGCCCGACCTGCAGCCGGGGTCGAGCATCATGCCGGGCAAGGTCAACCCGGTCATCCCCGAGGCGACGCACATGGTGTGCGCGCAGGTCGTCGGCAACGACGCCGCCATCGCCTTCGCGGGCAGCGCCGGCAACTTCGAGCTCAACGTCATGCTGCCGGTGATGGCGCGCAACCTCCTGGAGTCGATCCGGCTGCTCGCGAACATCTCCCGGCTGCTGGCCGACCGCTGCGTCGACGGGATCGTGGCTGACGAGGAGCGCTGCCGCGAGCTCGCCGAGTCGTCGCCGTCGATCGTCACGCCGCTCAACAAGTACATCGGCTACGAGAACGCGGCGAAGGTCGCCAAGACGGCGCTGAAGGAGAGGAAGACGATCCGGCAGGTCGTCGTCGAGGGCGGCTACGTCGAGAAGGGCGACCTCACCGAGGAGCAGCTCGACGCCGCGCTCGACGTCCTGTCGATGACGCGGCCGCCGCAGGCCTAGCCGGCAGGCGCCCGCTCCACGCGCAGCACGCAGCGCAGGTCCGCGTCGTCCACGGCGGCGGCGCCCTCCCACGGGCGCCGCTCGCCGGGGCCGACGCCGTCGACGTCGACCTGCGCGACCTGCCGCACCTGCTCGGCGTCGTCGACGAGGGCGACGTACACGCGGTAGTCGACCGGCTCGTCCGTCGGGTTGGTGACGGTGCCGGAGAACGCCCAACCGTCGCTGCCCGCCCGGCAGTCGAGCCCCTCGACGTCCTCCCGGGCGCCGGTGAAGCCGTCCTCGGACGTGCCCGGCAGCACCGACGGCGTCGGCGGCGGGACGCTCGGGACGGGGTCGCCGCCGCTGCAGCCGGCCAGCGCGAGCAGGAGGACGGGCAGGGCGAGGCGGGGCGTCACCCGGCCAGTCTGCCGCCGCCCGCCCCGGCCGGTCCCGGGGCGGGCGGCAGCCCGACTAGTCCTCCTCGCGGCGGGCGCGGGCCGCACCGACGAGCAGCGCGCCGACGAGCACGCCCCCGGAGCCGAGGGCCAGCACCGGCAGCACCGGGACGCCGGTGAAGGGCAGCGTGGCCGGGCGCACGGGCGCGGACGCCGCCGTGGCCGCCACGGACGGCGAGCCGCTCGCCGTCGGGGACGCGGTCGGGGAGGCGCTCGGCGACGCCGTCGGGCTGGCGCTCGGCGACGGCAGGGCCGTCGGGAGCACCTGCACCTCGTCGACCCGCGCGCTGACCTCCGGCGAGACCACCGTGCCGTTCGTCGCCCGCGCCACGTTGACGACGAAGCCGGCGGCGAGGTCGGCCACGGTGATGGCGTAGTCGGCCGTGCACGTCAGCGACGCGCCGCGGGCGAGGGACGGGGTCGCCGGGCAGGTGACCGGCGTCTTGTCGTCCTCGACGGAGAACGGGCCGGCGAGCGTCGTGGTGCCGGTGTTCGTGACGACGTAGGTGTACCGGATGACGTCGCCGACGTTCGAGAACACCAGCGGCGACGCCGCCTTGGCCACCGCCAGGGCCGGGCCCTGGGGCACCGCGACGGTCGCGCTGCCGGTGTCGGTCACGGTCGTGCCGCCGAAGCTGCCGCGACCGGTGGCGGTGTTGGCCATGCTGCCGCGGTCGACGTCGGCCTGGGTCACCGTGTAGCGGCAGGTGGCCGTCCAGGTCTCGCCGAGGTCGAGGACGTCGTCGGCGTCGGCGTCGCCGGTCACCGCGCCGAGCGCGCACAGCGGGTCGGTGAGCACGACGGCGGTCAGCGGCACGTTGCCCGTGCTGCGGGCCGTCACCGTGAACAGCACCTCCTCGCCGAGCAGGACGCCCGCCGCGGGCGTGGCGGTCTTGTCGACCGCGATGGCCGGCAGCTGCGGCACGGTGACGGTGGCGGTGCCGGTGTCGGTCACCGTCCGGCCGCCGCCGGTGCCGCTGCCGGTCGCCGTGTTCACGACCGAGCCGCGCTCCACGTCGGCCGCGGTGACCGTGTAGGTGCAGCGGTAGGTCCACGTCTCGCCGGGCGACAGCGCGTCGTCGCCCGTCGTCCGCACGAGCGCGCACAGCGGGTCGGTGACGACGACGCCGGTGAGGGTCACGTCGCCGGTGTTGCGCGCGGTCACCGTCCAGACCACCTCGTCGCCCGCGGCCGCGCCGGCCGAGGGGGTCGCCGTCTTGTCCACCGCGAGGGCGGGCGACTGCGGCGCCGTCACCGCGGCGCTGGCCGTGCCGGTCACCGTGCGGCCCCCGCCGGTCGCGGTGGCCGTCGCGGTGTTGTCGATGCGCCCGCGGTCGACGTCGGCCTGCACGACGACGTAGGCGCACGTCCACGTCCAGACCTCGCCGACCTGCAGGGCGTCGTCGCCGACCGTGCGCTGCAGCGCGCACAGCGGGTCGGTCACCACGACGTCGCGCAGGGTGGTGTTGCCGGCGTTCTCCACCGTGACCGCGTAGGTGACGGTGTCGCCGACCGCGACGCCGGCGGCCGGGGACGCGG
>DATMKB010000011.1:0-3196 GCA_035553635.1 Mycobacteriales bacterium | reverse complement strand
GGCAGCGCGACGCGGTACGCGCAGGTGTCGCAGTTCATCCGCAGGTCGCCGCCGTCCAGCTCGCGCCACCGCTCCGCGACGACGCCCGCCAGCGCCTGCGTCGGCCCGAGCAGGCCGGCGAGGCGCACGTCGAGGTGCGGGTGCCGGTCGGCCCACTCCGTGGCCTGCGCGGTGATGCGGTCGGGCAGCACGCCGGCGAACAGGAACCACGGCAGCACCGCGATCCGCTCGTAGCCGAGCCGCCGCGCGCGCTCGAGGCCGGCGGGCACCGACGGCTCGGCCAGGGAGATGAAGCACGTCTCGACCGTGCCGATCCCCCGGCCCTCCTGCAGGAGCCTGGCGGTCTTGGCCACCTCGGCGTTGGCGTCGGGGTCGGTGGCGCCGCGGCCGACGAGCACGACGGCGGTGTCGCCCCACTGCTCCTGCGGCACGACGGCGGCGAGCCGCTGCGCCGCCGTCTCGAGCAGCGCCGGGTGCGGGCCCAGCGGGCGCGCGTAGCGGAAGGTGGTGCCGGGGTGCCGGCGGCGCTCGCGCTCGAGCGCGGCGGGGATGTCGCCCTTGCTGTGGCCGGCGGCCACGAGCACGAGCGGCACGACGTCGACGGTGCGGTGGCCGGCGCCCACCAGCCGCGCGACGGCGTCCTGGATGGGCGGCGGGGCGAGCTCGAGGAAGCCGCCCTCGACGTCGGCCGGCGCGGCCGCGCGCACGAGGTCGACGAGCTCGCCGAACTGCGCGACGCCGGCGGCGTCCTTCGTGCCGTGGCCGATGACCAGCAGCGGGTTCACGGCTGCACCTCCGTGTAGAGCAGCGCGTTGAGCGCCGCGGCGGCGACGGCGGACCCGCCCTTCTCGCTGACGTTGCTGACGCCGGGCAGCCCGCTCTCGCGCAGCGCCAGCTTGCTCTCCGCGGCGCCGACGAAGCCGACCGGCAGGCCGACGACCAGCGCCGGGTCGGCGTCGACGCGCAGCAGCTCGAACAGCGCCGTCGGGGCGCAGCCGACCACCCACACGGCGCCCGGGCCCACCTCGGCGAGGGCGTCGTGCACCGCGACGGCACTGCGCGTGAGGCCGTCGCGCGCGGTGGCGGTGCGCACCTTGCAGACGACGTCGCGCGCGGTGATGCCGGCGGCCACCATCTGCACGTCGGCGACGACGGGCGCGCCGGCGCGCAGGGCGGCGTGCGCGCGCTGCAGCGACGGCTCGTCGAGCACGAGGTCGTCGACGTAGTCGAGGTCGGCGCTGGCGTGCACGACCCGCTCGACCACCGCGCGCGAGAGCGGCGGCAGGTGCGACAGGTCGACGCGCGACCGCAGGATCGCGAAGGACTCCTGCTCGATAGGGTGGACGGTTGCTCTCATCGCTCGACCTGGTCTCCGGGGAACCACTGCAGCTGCTCGCGCAGCCGGACGACGTCTCCCACGACCGTGGTGACGGGTGCGCGCAGGCCGGCCTCGGCGACGTCGCGGGCCAGGTGCTCCAGCGTGCTGACGACGACGCGCTGGTGCGCCGTCGTGCCCTGCTCGATGCAGGCGGCAGGGGTGTCCTTGTCGCGACCGTGCCGCACGAGGCCGGCCGTGAGCAGGGGCAGCCGGTCCTGCCCCATGAGGATGACGAGCGTCCCGGGGCCGGTGGCGAGCGCCTGCCAGCGCACGCGGCTCGCCGGGTCGTCGGGGTCGAGGTGGCCGGTGACGACGCAGACGTCCTGCGTGTGGCCGCGCGCGGTGACCGGGATGCCGGCGTAGGCCGGCACGGCGACCGCGCTCGTCACGCCCGGCACGACCTCGAAGGGCACGCCCGCGTCGACGAGCGCCTGCGCCTCCTCGCTGCCGCGGCCGAACACGAACGGGTCGCCGCCCTTGAGCCGCACCACGCGCTTGCCGGCACGGGCGTGCGCCACGAGCTGGGCGTTGATCTCGTCCTGCCGCGGGGCGGTGCCGGTCCAGCTCGTCTTGCCGACGTCGACCACCTCGGCCTCGGGGCGGACGTGCTCGAGCACCTCCTTGCTCACCAGCCGGTCGGTGAGCACGACGTCGGCCTCGCCGAGCAGCTGCGCGGCGCGCAGGGTGAGCAGCCCGGGGTCGCCGGGTCCGGCGCCCACGAGCGCGACGGTGCCGGGCCTCATGCGCGCAGCACCAGCGCGTCGGCCGGGCAGACCTCGACGCACTCGCCGCACAGCGTGCAGCGGTCGGCGCGCACCTGCAGCGGCACCGTCGGGACGAGCGCGGCCTCCGGGCAGGTGAGCAGGCACGCGCCGCAGGCGGTGCACGCGCTCGTGACGGTCAGGCCATCCACCGGTACCCCCGTGGCGTCACGAAGCGGCCGGCGACCACCCGCGACTGCGACGACCCGACCACCACGCACGACAGCATGGTGACCCGCTCGACGTCGAGCTCCCCGAGCGACGTGAGGTGCACGTCCTCCCCCGGCCGGCTCGCGTCCGTGACGACGCCGACCGGCGTCGTGGCGGGCCGGTGCTCGAGGAGCATCGCGACGGCCTTGGGCAGCTGCCAGTCGCGGCCGCGGCTGCGCGGGTTGTAGAAGGTGACGACGAGGTCGCCCTCGGCCACGGCCCGGATGCGCGCCTCGATGGCCGGCCACGGCGTGTGCAGGTCCGACAGGCTGATGCTCGCGTGGTCGTGCCCCATCGGCGCGCCGAGCAGGTTGCTGGCCGCCAGCGCCGCCGTGACGCCCGGCACGCCGACGACGTCGACGTCCTCCCCCGCCACCTCGAGCGCGGGGCTCGCCATGGCGTAGACGCCGGCGTCGCCCGAGCCGAGCAGCGCGACCGCGTGCCCCTGCTCGGCCTCGCGCACCGCGCTGTGCGCGCGCTCCTCCTCCTTGCCGAGGCCGGTCTCGAGGATGCGGGTGCCGGGCCGGGCGAGGTCGCGCACCTGCTCGACGTACTGGTCGAGGCCCACCCACACCGACGCCCGGCGCAGCTCGGCCTCGGCGCGCGGCGTGAGCAGGTCGCGGGCCCCCGGCCCGAGGCCGACGAGGGCGAGCCGCCCGCGCGGCCGCACCCGCGCGACCGCGACGGTGGCCATCGCGGACCTCGTCTTCTCGACCAGGAGCTCGCCGCCGCTGTGCAGCAGCGCGGCGGCCTCGGCGACGCTCGGCGTGCCGACGGCCTCCAGCGGGTGCTCGCTGGGGTTCGGCACCTCCACCTCCGCCAGCGCTGCCGCGGGGTGCGTGACGAG
>DATMKB010000010.1:0-2507 GCA_035553635.1 Mycobacteriales bacterium | reverse complement strand
GTCGTCGGGCACGGGCGTGTCGGGGTCCAGCGGCACGGCGCCGGGGGACGGCGTCTCGGGGGTGGGCTCGAGCGGCCGGGCGTTCCTCATGCCCTCGTCCCTGCCCGCCCCGGCGCGGGGCTACCGCACGGCGTGCGCGTTGCCGAGCTCGTCGAGCAGCGCCGGCGAGCCCCGCCGCACGAACCACTCGAGCTCGTAGGCGTCGCGGAACCCCTCGCCGGTGAGCGACGCCGGGTCGATCTGGCTGCGGTGCGCGGCCATGGCCCGGCGCTTGGCCTCGAGCTCGCGGTCGGTGGCGGCCAGGGCCAGCGAGATCTCGGCCGTGACGCGGCCGAAGCGCCCCGGCGCCGCGTCCTCGACGACGTGCCGGCCGGCGAAGTGCAGGTGCTCCCGGTCGACGGTCGCCTCGTAGGACGCCACGCCGGCGAGCGTCGCGGCGAAGCGGCCGACCAGGTGCACCGCGACGTGGTCGGGGTGGCCGTAGATGCCGTCGGCGTCGTAGGACACGACGGCCTCGGCCGACTCGTCCTCGACCAGGCGGGCGAGCGTGCGGCCGAGCGAGGGCAGGTCGGCCTGCACGAGCGCGCGCGGGTCGAGGCCGGCGTCCCAGCCCGGCATGCCGCTGTCGCGCTTGCCGAGCAGCACCAGCCGGGCCACCCCGAGCTCCTCGGCCGCGGCCTCCAGCTCGGCGCGGCGGACGGCAGCGACGTCGTCGACCGGGCAGCGCGGGGTGCCGAGCTCGCCGGCGGTGGCGGTGACGAGGACGACGCGGGCGCCGCGGTCGGCCAGCCGGCGCACGGTGGCGCCGGTGAAGATCGCCTCGTCGTCGGGGTGGGCGTGCAGGACGACGACGGTGCGGCCGTCCAGGCGGGCGGCGGGCGGCAGGGGGGTGTCGAGCAGGAGGGTCACGGGGTCTTCCGGAGGAGGGCACGCGCGTCCGCGGCGTGCGGGGCTGTCGGTGACGGGGAGGGGTCAGCGACGACAGCGACAGGACGCGCAGCAGGCAGCGGCGACCGCGGGCGCGGTGGCGAGGGCCTGGGGCGTCACGCCGACCAGGGTGCCACAGCGGTCAGCGGAAGAACAGGGCGATGCCGACGCCGAGCCCGAACAGCACGATCACCCAGCGCAGGGCCCGGGCCGGCAGCCGTCGCGCGACGCGGGCCCCCGCGTAGCCGCCGAGCAGGCAGGCCGGGGCGCACACCGCCACGACCACCCACTCGACCGGCCCGAACAGGGCGAACGCGACGAGGGCGACGGTGTTGACCAGCAGCGACAGCACGCTGCGCAGCGCGTTGACGCGCTGCAGGTCGCCGGACAGGAAGACCGCGAGCACCGCCAGCAGGATCACCCCGAGGGCGCCGCCGAAGTAGCCGCCGTAGACCGCGGCGAGGAACAGCGCCACGTGCAGCAGCGGCGACCCGAGCCCGCGGCCGGAGCCGGGCAGCCGTTGCACCACCGTCGTCAGGCGGGCCTGCACGGCGAGCAGCAGGCTGGCCAGCACCACCAGGCCCGGCACGACGGCGTCGAAGACCGACGCCGGCGTCGTCAGGAGCAGCACGGCGCCGGTGGCGCCGCCGAGCAGGGACGTCAGCGACAGCACGAGGACGGCGCGGCGCTGGCCCCGCAGCTCGGTGCGGTAGCCCAGCGCCGTGCCGACGTAGCCCGGCCAGATCGCCGTGGTGTTCGTGACGTTGGCGGCCAGCGGCGGCAGGCCGGCGGCGAGCAGCGCCGGGAAGAGCAGCAGCGAGCCGCCGCCCGCGACGGCGTTGAGGACGCCGGCCAGCACCGCCACGGCGCCGACGGCGGCCAGGGTCGTCGGCTCCACGCCGGGATCCTCCCAGGCAGGTCCCGACGCGCCGGAGCCGCCGCCCCCGAGGGGGACGACGGCTCCAGGCGGTGCGGGGGAGGTCCAGGCCGGTCTAGGCCACGTACTCGCGCAGGGCGTCGGCGCTGCCGCAGGACCGGATCTCGGCGAGGGTGTCGCGCTCGATCTGGCGGATGCGCTCGCGGGTCAGGCCGAGGAAGCGGCCGACCTCGTCGAGGGTGCGCGGGCGGCCGTCGTCGAGGCCGAAGCGCATGCGCATGACGATGGCCGAGCGCTCCGGCAGCGAGGACAGGACCGCGGAGAGCTGCCCGTGCAGGAGCTGGCTCTCGACCGCCTGCTGCGGGTCGATCGAGTCGGTGTCGGTGATGAAGTCGCCGAGCACGGCGTCGTCGTCGCCCACCGGCGCCTGCAGCGACAGGGTGTCGCGGCCGTAGCGCAGGATCTCCTCGACCTTCTCGGCGGTCATGCCGAGCGGCTCGCCGAGCTCCTCGGAGGACGGCTCGCGGCCGAGCGTCTGGGTGAGGTCGCGGCGGGTGCGGGTGACCTTGGTGATGAGCTCGGCCATGTGCACCGGCACGCGGATGGTGCGGCCCTGGTCGGCCAGCGCGCGCTGCAGCGCCTGGCGGATCCACCAGGTGGCGTAGGTCGAGAACTTGTAGCCCTTGGCGTAGTCGAACTTCTC
>DATMKB010000009.1:0-3148 GCA_035553635.1 Mycobacteriales bacterium | reverse complement strand
TCGACGGGACCGGCGGCGAAGCGGTCGAGCACGGCGGTGTCGTCGGGGACGGTGACCAGGCGACGGGCCTCGTCGACGGTCGTCCAGCGCAGCTCGTCGACCTCGTCGTTCGGCGTGAAGCCGCCGGTGCGGCAGCACACGGCCCACCAGCGCACGGTCTTCGGCGTCGGGACGCCGTCGACGAGAACCTCGTACCGGCTCTCGCCGAGGGTGCGCCCCACGGTGCCGGAGAACCCTGTCTCCTCCTGCAGCTCGCGCACGGCGGCCGCGACCGCGAGCTCGTGCGGGTCGAGCTTGCCCTTGGGCAGGGACCAGTCGTCGTGGCGCGGACGGTGCACGAGGGCGATCTCGACGCCGGCCCGGCCCGGCCGCCACAGCACCCCGCCGGCGGCGAGGACCTCGCGCACGGTCACGCGCCCGCTGCGCGCTCGGCCGTGCGGCGCAGCAGCTCGACCTGCACGTCGCGGCCGGCGTGCTGCTCCCAGCACCCGTCGGCGCCGAGCCGCCAGTGGCGGACGTCGTCGGCGAAGCAGAGGTCGAGCAGGGAGTCGAGCTGCGCCTGCACGCCCGCGTCCTCGACGCGCACGAGCGTCTCGACCCGCCGGTCGAGGTTGCGGTGCATGAGGTCGGCGCTGCCCATCCAGTGCTCGGTGCGGTCGCCGCAGCCGAAGACCATGACGCGCGAGTGCTCGAGGAAGCGGCCGACGATGCTGCGCACCTGCACCGACTCCGACAGCCCCTCGACGCCGGGGCGCAGCGCGCAGATGCCGCGCACGAGCAGCTCCACCTGCACGCCGGCCTGGGAGGCGCGGTAGAGGGCGTCGATCGTCTGCTCGTCGACGACGCTGTTGGCCTTGATGCGCACGCGCGCCGGGCGCCCGGCCCGGGCGTGCTCGGCCTCGGCGTCGATGCGCTCGACGAGGCCGGCGCGCACGCCGTGCGGGGCGACGAGCAGCCGCCGGTAGCGGTTCTGCCGGCTGTAGCCGGTCAGCGTGTTGAACAGGTCGGTGAGGTCGGCGCCGACCTCGGGGTCGGCGGTGAGCAGGCCGAGGTCCTCGTACGTGCGCGCGGTGCGCGGGTTGTAGTTGCCGGTGCCGAGGTGCGCGTAGCGGCGCAGCTGGCCCTTCTCCTGGCGCACGACCAGGCAGGTCTTGCAGTGGGTCTTCAGCCCCACCAGCCCGTAGACGACGTGGCAGCCGGCGCGCTCCAGCGCGCGGGCCCACTTGATGTTGGCCTGCTCGTCGAACCGCGCCGTGATCTCGACGAGCACCACCACCTGCTTGCCCGCCTGCGCCGCCTCGATGAGCGCCTGCACGATCGGCGAGTCGCCGGAGGTGCGGTACAGCGTCTGCTTGATGGCGAGCACCTGCGGGTCCGCGGCCGCCTGCTCGACGAAGCGCTGCACGCTCGTGGCGAAGGAGTCGTAGGGGTGGTGCACGAGCACGTCGCCCTCGCGCAGCGCGGCGAAGACGTCGGCGGCCGTCTCGCCCTCCGCCAGCCGCGGGTGCGTGGCGGGGACGAACGGCTCGTCCTTGAGCTCGGGCCGGTCGGCGTCGTACACCTGCCACAGGGCGGACAGGTCGAGCAGCCCGGGCACCCGGACGACGTCGTCGTCGGAGATCTCGAGCTCGCGCACGAGCAGGTCCAGGACGTGCTCGTCGACGTCGGGCGCGACCTCCAGCCGCACGGCCGGGCCGAAGCGCCGGCGGGCCAGCTCGCGCTCGAGCGCCTGCAGGAGGTTCTCGTCGCGGTCCTCCTCCACCTCGACGTCGGCGTTGCGCGTGACGCGGAACAAGTGGTGGCCCTTGACCTCCAGGCCCGGGAACAGCTGCGGCAGGTGCGTGCCGATGAGCTCCTCGAGCGGCAGGTAGGCGGTGCCCTCCTCCACCCGCACCGGCACGAAGCGCTTGACGTTGTTGGGCACCTTGACCCGGGCGAAGTGCTCGGCGCCGGTGAGCGGGTCGCGCACGAGGACGGCGAGGTTCAGCGACAGCCCGCTGATGTACGGGAAGGGGTGCGCCGGGTCGACCGCGAGCGGCGTGAGGACGGGGAAGACCTGCGCGCGGAAGTAGTCGTGCAGCGGGGCCTGCTGCTCGGGCGTGAGGTCGCGCCACAGCACCAGGCGCAGCCCGTGCGCGTCCAGCGCCGGTCGGACCTCCTCGAGGAACAGCCGCGCGTGCTCCTGCGCCAGCTCGCGCGACCGGGAGGAGATGAGCGCGAGCTGCTCGCGCACGCCGAGCCCGTCGGCACTGCGCACGCCGAGGCCCATCTCCTGCCGGCGCTTGAGGCCGGCCACGCGCACCATGAAGAACTCGTCGAGGTTGCTCGCGAAGATGGCGAGGAACTTCGCGCGCTCCAGGAGGGGAGCGGCCGGGTCGCGGGCCAGCTCGAGGACGCGCGCGTTGAAGTCGAGCCAGGACACCTCCCGGTTGAGGAACCGGTCCTCGTGCAGGGGCGCCTCGGCGGGGCGGGCCTCCGTCGACGTCATGGCTGCATGGTGCCCTGCCCGGGCGGGCGCGCGAGGCCGAGCCGGGCGCAGGCGGCTGCCGTCCGCGGGCCGACGCCGAGCGCCAGCGCGGCGTCCAGGTCGTCCGGGGTGTCGACGTCGCGCCGCAGACCCGGCGGGCCGTCGAGCGGTGCGGCGCCCGAGGCCAGGTGGCGGGCCAGCGACCGCTCCCCGTACGAGGGGAGCAGGTCGCACCCGGGGGCGGCGGCGAGCAGCGTGGTGCCGGTGCCGGCGGCGTCCGCGACGACCGCGCGGTGCCGGACGCGCCGCAGCACGCCGGTGAGGTCGTCGGGGCGCAGCGCCGGGAGGTCCGCCGACACCGCCGCCACCCCGAGGGACGGGTCGTCGGCGCGCAGCATCGCGCCGCCGTGGGCGAGCGCCGGGTTGAGCCCGGCCCGCGGGTCGTCGGGCACCACGGAGGCGCCGACGTCGTGCAGCGCCCGCGCGGCGTCCTCGTCGTCGGTGACGACGAGGACGCGGGCGACGTCCGGGCAGGCGAGCGCCGCGAGCACGACGTCCTGCGCGAAGGCCAGCGCGAGCGCCCGGCGGCCCGCGTCGCCGAGCACGGCCAGCCGCGACTTGGCGACGTCGCGGTGCTTCACCGGGACGACGACGCCCCAGCGCGGGGGGTCGTGGTCGACG
>DATMKB010000008.1:0-15845 GCA_035553635.1 Mycobacteriales bacterium | reverse complement strand
GACCTTCGCGCGCCCGGCGCCGGTGGACCTGCGGCACGAGATCGCGACGCACTGCGAGGTGGTGATCGAGGCGCTCGCCGATTGAGGCTCGTGCACGTCGTGCAGTGTGCACGACATCGCCGACCTCGAGCGCCGCGGCGTCGTGGGGGTCTTCCTCGCCAGCGAGGCGTTCCGCGAGCCCGCCCGCGCCCAGGGCGAGGCGCTGGGCTTCGCTGCGCCCTGCGTGCTGGTGCCGCACCCGGTGCAGGACCGCACCGACGAGGAGCTGCACGCCGTCGCCGACGCCTGCTACCCGGACGTCGTGCGCGCGGTGACCCGCCAGCCGTGACACCGGCCGACCAGGTGGGTAGGGCGAGGGCATGCGCCGCTGGTCGCCCGTCGTCGTGGCCGCCCTGACCGCTCCGCTCCTGCTCGCAGGGTGCGGCGGCGAGCCCGCCGCGCCGCGGGAGGGCGTCAGCGCGGAGGAGCTCACCGGCGACGTCAGCGGCAGCGTCGACCTCGACACCGCCCGGGTCGGCGGCGCCCTCTCGCTGAAGGGCCAGGTGGTCAGCGTCCCGGGCCCCACCGCGTTCGAGCTGCGCGCCGTCGACGGCGCCACGGAGCGGCCGGTGCTCGTGCTCAACCGGCACGACCGCATCGATGTCGACGACGTCGTGCAGGTCGCCGGCACGGTGCGCGTGCTCGACGACCGCCTGGCCGAGGAGTACGCGCTGACGGACGGCGCCCTGCTGTCCGTGCACGACGGGAAGCGCGTGGTGGTGGCCCGCACCGCCGACACGGACGTGCCGGGCGACGGGCAGTAGCAGGAGTCCGGCGCGGGGCAGCGAAGTCCCCGCCATGCCCGGCTCCCGCCGTCCCGCCCTGCTCCTCGCCCTGACCGCCGTCGTGCTCGGCACGGCCACCGCCGGCGCCGCGGCGCCCGAGCGGCCGGCCGAGGCGCCCGGAGTGCGCAGCGAGCCCACCGCCACCGCGCTGCCGAGCCGGCCGCTGGAGGTCGAGACGCCGTTCGGCACGATCCGCGGCGACGTCATCCTCCCCGACACCGCGCAGGACGAGCCGGTGCCCGTGATCCTCACCTACACGCCGTACTCGGTGCTGTACCAGAGCCTCGACCCGCTGCGCGAGTCCCGCGCGGACGACGCCGTCGCGGCCTACTTCGTGCCCCGCGGCTACGCGCGCGCCGTCTTCGACGTCGTCGGCACCTACGGCTCGACCGGCTGCACCGACTTCGGCGGGCTCGGCGAGCGCAAGACGGCCGCGGCGGTCGTCGACTTCCTCGCCGCGCAGCCGTGGTCGAACGGCAGCGTCGGGATGATCGGCGCGTCCTACGACGGCACCACCGCGATCGCCGCGGCGGTCGAGGCGCCGCCGGCGCTCAAGGCCGTCGTGCCGCAGGTCGCGATCGACCGCTGGTACGACTACATGTACAACGACGGCGTCCGCATGACGCTCGAGGACAACCCCACCGGGCTCGCCGACCCGCCGGTCGACAGCCCGCTCGACTACGACGTCCTCTACGGCGTCGTGCCGCCGTACCCGTCGCTGACGAGCGACCCGGCCGGCACGGCCGCGGTGCTGGCCGACCACCTCAACCCCTGCAACCGGGTCGAGAACCAGCGGCGCGGCTACGAGACCGACCCGCTCTACGACGACTTCTGGGTCGAGCGCGACTACCGGGCGCTCGCCTCCGGCGTCACGGCGGCCGTGCTGCTCGAGGGCGCCTGGCTCGACGACAACGTCAAGCACTGGGGCACCACGCGCTTCTTCTCCGCGCTGCCCGAGGGCGAGGGCGCCCCCGACAAGCGCATGGTCATCGGGCAGTGGAGCCACTCGACGTCGCGCTTCCCCGACGCGCAGGACCTGCGCCTGGCCTGGTTCGACCACCACCTCAAGGGCCTGCCGAACGACGTCCTCGACCGGCCGCTCGTCGAGTCCCAGGGCAGCGACGGCGTCCGCCGGCAGGAGGATGCGTGGCCGCCGGCCGCCACCCGCGAGGCGTCGTTCCGGCTGGTGCCCGGGTCCGCCGGCGAGGGCGAGATGGGTGCCGGCGGCGCCGCGACGGCGTGGACCGACCTCGACCCCGCGCTCACCGAGGACGTCGTCCTGCGCCGGCTGTGCGCGGTGACGTGCGCCCGCTTCTCCGCCCCGCCGGTGACGGAGGCGGTGCGCGTCGTCGGCAGCCCGCGGCTGGACCTCACGGCCGTCACCGACGCGACGTCGACGCACGTCGTGCCGCTGCTGCTCGACGTCGCGCCGGACGGGACGGCGCGCACCATCACGCGCGGCGTCTTCAACAGCAACCAGCGCCACGGCCTCGCGACGTCGTCGCCGCTCGTGCCGGGGGCGGCGTGGTCGGCGTCCGTGGAGCTGTGGGACACCGACTGGACGCTGCGCGCCGGCCACCGGCTCGAGCTGGTGCTCGTGTCGTCCGAGGCGCGCTGGGCGCTGTCGGACACGACCCGGGCCACCACCCGCGTCGACGTCGGCGCGACCTCGCTGACGGTCCCGCTTGCGCCGCTGTAGGCGTCAGCGCGGGGCGTACATGATGAGCCCGACGCCGAGCAGGCACACCAGCACGCCGGCGAGGTCGTAGCGGTCGGGCCGGAAGCCGTCGACCGCGGCGCCCCAGGCCAGGCTGCCCGCGACGAAGACCCCGCCGTAGGCGGCGAGCACCCGGCCGAAGTGCGCCTCCGGCTGCAGCGTCGCGACGAAGCCGTAGGCGCCGAGGGCGAGGACGCCCGCGCCGGACCAGAGCAGCCCGCGCGACTCGCGGACGCCCTGCCAGACCAGCCAGGCGCCGCCGATCTCGGCGACGGCGGCGAGCAGGAACAGCAGGACGGAGCGGGCCAGGGTCACCGGGCCATCGTCGCACCGGCGGCAGCGCCGAGCGCTGCTAGCATCGGTGCATGACGATGACGACGGAGGTCGACGAGGTCCGCGCCCTCGGGCCGGCTGCGGCGGTGTTCCGCAGCCTCGGCGACCCGAACCGGCTCGCGATCCTGCGGCACCTCGCGCTCGGCGAGCACCGGGTGCGCGACCTCACCGACCACCTCGGGCTCGCGCAGTCCACGGTGAGCCAGCACTGCCTGTGCCTCGCGGACTGCGGGCTCGTCACCTCGCGCCCCGTCGGCCGGGCCACCGTCTACAGCCTCGCCCGGCCGGAGCTGCTCGAGGTGCTCGCCGCGGCGGAGCGGCTGCTGGCCGCCACGGGCGACGCCGTCGCCCTGTGCCCGACGTACGGCGAGGGTGCCCGGTGACCCCGGTCCTCGACGACGCGCGCACGGCGCTGCTGCGCCGGCGCGTGCGGCTCGTCGTCGCCGCGACCATCACGTACAACGCGGTGGAGGCGGCCGTCGCGCTGTCCGCCGGCGCGGCGGCGGACTCCTCCGCCCTCATCGGCTTCGGGCTCGACTCCGTGGTGGAGGTGCTGTCCGCGGCGGCGATCGCCTGGCAGTTCGCCGGTGGCCGCAACCACGCCGACCGCGAGCACGTGGCGCTGCGCGTCGTCGCGCTGAGCTTCTTCGCGCTCGCGTCCTTCGTCGGCGTCGACGCGGTCCGCACGCTCGTCGGGGCGGAGCAGGCCGCGCACAGCACCGTCGGCATCGTGCTCGCGGCCGTCAGCCTCACGGTGATGCCGGGCCTGTCGTGGTTCGAGCGGCGCACCGGGCGCGAGCTCGGCAGCGCGAGCGTGGTCGCCGACAGCCGGCAGACGCTGCTGTGCGCCGCGCTGTCCGCCGTGCTGCTCGTCGGGCTGGTGGCCAACAGCGCGCTGGGCTGGTGGTGGGCCGACCCGCTCGCGGCGCTCGTCATCGCCGCGGTCGCGGTGCGGGAGGGCGTCGAGGCGCTGCGCGGCGACACGTGCTGCACGCCGGTCGCGGTGCTGCTCGCCGACCCCGGGGCCGACGTCGAGGACGGGTGCGCCGACGGCTGCCGCGCGCCGGAGGTCCCCGCCGGCGGGTGAGCGGCGTCAGCCGCCGAGCCGGGCGACGTACACGGTGTTCGCGCTCGAGCCGCCGGTGTAGGGGTTGGCGAACGGCACGGTGTGCGCCGTCGCGCCGGCGAACACGGCCCGCAGGTCGGCGAGGAACGGCGCGTCGGGCGGGTCGTCGGACCACAGGCCGAGCACGCCGTCCGGTCGGAGCCGCTGTACCAGCGCGGCGAGGCCGTCGCGGTCGTACAGGACGGCGTGGTCGGGGTGCAGCAGGTGGCGCGGGCTGTGGTCGATGTCGAGCAGCACCGCGTCCACCTGCCCGTCCTCCGGCAGGTCCCACGCCGTCGCGTCGGCGAGCCCGGCGAAGAAGTCGCCCCGGACGAACCGGCAGCGCGCGTCGTCGACGAGGGCCGCTGACGCCGGCAGCAGCCGCCGCTCGTGCCACTCGACGACGGCGTCGAAGGCGTCGACGACGTGCAGCGAGGCCACCCGCGGGTCGTCGAGCGCCGTGGCCGCCGTGCAGCCCAGGCCGAGCCCGCCGACGACGACGTCGAGCGGCCGGGCGGGCGCCTCGGCCAGCGCGAGCCGGGCGAGCTCCTCCTCCGCCACCGTGAAGGCACTCGACATGAGGTACTCGTCGCCGAGCAGGACCTCGAAGACGTCCGCGCCCAGCACCGGGTCGTGCCGCCGCCGCAGGCTGACGTCGCCCCGCGGCGTGGACCGGAAGTCGAGCTCGGCGAACCTGGCACCCATGCGGTCCAGTGTCGCGCCCGCCCGCGGGCTCCGCGGCCGGAGCGGGCACGATCAGGGCGTCCCGTCCCCGTCGCCAGGAGAGCAGCCCGTGACCAGGCAGTCCCCCCGGTCGTCCCGTCCGACCGCACCGACGGCCGCGTCCACCGGCGTCTTCCGCCCGCACGTGCGCGGCTTCGGGTTCGTCGACCTCGACGAGGCGCTCGTCGGCGCCACCGGCGAGCCGCTGCGCTCCTGCTTCGTCCCGCCCCCTCTGACGGCTCCGCTGCTCGACGGCGACCGCGTCGCGGTGACGCTCCTGCTCGAGGAGGACGGCCGCGCCACCGCGACGGAGGTGGCGCTCGTCGAGCGCACGCGCACCGAGGTGTTCGGCGTCGTCGAGGAGGGGCTGCGGCTGCGCCTCGACCCGTACCTCGGCGCGGGGCAGTGGTCGCTCGAGGGGCGCGTCGAGGACCTGCCGGTGGGCGCCGCCGTGCTCGCCGACGTCACCGGCGACCGCACCGCCGACCCGTCGGACGAGTGGGAGGAGCCGCTGGACGCCGACACGCTGCTCGAGCGCGTGCGCGTGCGCCACCTGCTCGAGGCCGAGCACCCGGCGGACGTGCTCGCCGAGGCCGAGCAGCTCGCGGGCCGGCCGGCCGGCCGGCGCCGCACTCCCGCCGCCGCGCGGCGCGACCTGCGCGGCCTCACCACGTTCACCATCGACGCGCCGCACTCGCAGGACCTCGACGACGCGCTGTCGGTCTACCGCGCCGACCCCGACGGCGGCATCCGCGTGCTCGTGCACATCGCCGACGTCGCGACGCACGTGCGGCCGGGCAGCGCCCTCGACGCCGAGGCCCGGCGCACCGGGACGAGCGTCTACCTGCCGGGCTGGGTGCGCCCGATGCTCCCGCGGACGCTGAGCGAGCAGGCCCTCAGCCTCGTGCCGGGCGCCGACCGGGACGCGCTCACCGTGGAGATGCGCATCGCGGCCGACGGCGCCGTCACGGCCGCCGACGTGTACGCCACCCGCATCCGCTCCGACGTCCGGCTCTCGTACGAGACGGCCTCCGAGGTGCTCGCCGGCGCGGTGCCCGACGACGTCCCCGCCGACGTCGTCGACGCGCTGCGCTGGCTGCGCACGGCCGGCGCGCGGCTCGGCGTGCAGCGGCTGCGGCGCGGCGGCGTCGAGGCCCGGCGGGTCGAGCCCGAGCTCACCGTGGCGGTGGTCGACGGCGTCGCCGAGCAGGTGGCCGCCACGCCGTCCGGCCCGGCGAACCTGCTCATCGAGCGGTTGATGGTGGCGGCGAACGAGTCCGTCGCGGGGTGGCTCACCGACCGCGGGCTGCCCGGCGTCTTCCGCGTGCACCCGCCGCCCGGGCCGGACGCGGCGACGGCGCTCGAGGCGTTCTGCACCGCCGCCGGCTTCCACCCCGGGTTCGGTGCCGAGCTCACCCCGCTCGACCTCGCGGCGCTGTCGGCGCAGCTCGACGCCGCGGCCGACGAGACCGCCGCGGCGGTGTGGGACGTCCTGCTCGGCTTCCTCGGCCGGGCCTCCTACGTGCCGCAGGCCGGGCGCCACTTCGGGCTGGCGTCCGACGGCTACGTGCACTTCACCAGCCCCCTGCGCCGGTACGCCGACCTGGTGGTGCACCGGGTCGTGCACGCGTTCCTGGCCGGCGCGCGCGACCCCGCCGACTACCCCGACGGCGGCGAGCTGTCCGCCGTCTGCGAGCACCTCAACGCCGTCACCCGCACGGCCGCGGTGGCCGAGCGGCAGATGCGCAAGATGCTGTGGCTGGTGACCCTGTCGCGCCAGGTCGAGGCCGAGCCGTCCACGACGTTCCGCGGCCGCGTCACCGGCGTCGGCGCCAAGGGCGTGTTCGTCACGCTGGACGGCTCGCACGTCACGGGCATGGTGGCGAGCCGCGAGCTGCCCGGTCGCGGCTGGAAGGAGGCCGACGACGGCCTCGCCCTGGTCGACGCCGCCGGGCACCGGCTGGGCTACGGCGACGCCGTCGTCGTCGAGGTGGTGCGGGCCGACGTCGAGGCGGCGCAGCTGGAGCTGCGGCTGCACGGCGCCGGGCCGGGCCCGCGCCCGCGCCGGGGGTCGGGCGGCAGCGCCCGGCCGCGCACCCGCCGCCGGCCCGCAAAGGGACCGGCGGCGTGACGGCCCCGCCCGCCGGAGCCCCGGCGGGCGGGCCGCCGCCTCAGAGCGGCCGGGACGCCGGCGGGGGCCCGAGCGGCTCGCCGCCGGGACCGTCCGCGTAGCTGAGCCACGGCACCGACGGCGCCTTGTCGAGGCCCTCGACGCTGTAGTCGCAGACGCCGTCGGGGAAGACGGTGCGCAGCAGCTGCAGGTCGACGTCGGTGAGCGCCGGGACGGCGCCCTTGTAGTCGGCCGGGTCGACGGGCTTGAGCACGCACTTCAGGACGTCGTGGCTCGCCGGCTGGCCGGCCTTGGTGCGCACGTCGCTGAACACCTGACCGGCGCACGCCTCGAGCGGCTGCTGCGTCGCGCCGCTCCAGCAGGAGTCGCGGGCGATGTCCGGGCGCGTCCGCTTCACGACCTCCGGGTCCATGCCCTCGATCGGGTCGATGCCGCCCAGCGCCTCCACCTTCGCGAGCCAGGCGTCCATGGTGTCCCAGGCCAGGCCCGACGGGCCGTTGTGCCAGATCACGTGCTGCTCGTCGGCGCCGACCTTGCGCATGCGCTCCTCGAGCGCGTAGGCGTGGTAGGGCGTGTGGATCTCGACGTTGGCGCTCGCGGCGAAGTTGATGATCGCCGTGCGGGCCAGCCCCCGGCCGTCGTTGACCATGCTCGAGCGGTACAGGACCTCCGGCGTGCCCTCGTCGGCCTCCATGCGCTCGAGCGTCTTGACGCCGTCGATGTCGACGCCGCCGATCCGCGCGTTCATGTCGAGGAACTGGGCGAAGGTGATCTTCCCCGGGTCGCCGAGCGGCAGGTTGAGCGCCTCGAGGCCGTACTGCACGCCGACGTTGTCGAAGACGCGCTTGGCGAACCCGTCGGGCCGCTTGCCCCAGACGTTCACCTGCAGGTCCTGCAGCGTCGCCCGGCAGCCGTCCCGGTTGACGACCGGCAGGTAGTCACGGCCGGGCTGCGGGGTCGACGCGGTGGGCACGGCCGAGCCGCTGAAGCAGCCGTTGAACGGGAAGGCGCCGGCCGAGAACAGCGCGATCCATGCCGCGCAGCTCGACTGCGGCGGCCCGTGGCCGTCGACCGCGGCCTTCTGCATCGGCGTGAAGGGCACCGCCGCGGTCGGGAAGTAGAGCTCCGACACGACGCAGTCGGCGACCTCCATGCCGGTGCTCCAGACGTCCGGGAACATCGCGCTGGGCATGAGGCCGTTGACGAGGCCGGGGTAGGCGTTGGAGACCTGCAGCTGGCCGATCGCGCCGCCGGAGCCGCCCGTCGCCATCGTGTAGCGGACGGGGCCCACCTGCTCGATGAGCCGCTCCTTGAGCATCATCACCGTCTCGGCCGACAGCACCGGGTTGCAGTGGTGCCCGAGGACGTTGAGGGAGCTCGTCGCGATCGCCCAGCCCTGCTGCAGGCGGTCCTGGGTGAGCACGTTCGGCATCGAGCCCTGCGTCTGGTTGACGTTGCAGCTCGCGCCGAAGGGGTAGTGCAGCTTGCCGTTCCAGCCGCGCTGCGGAGCGGTCGGGTCGGGCTCGCCGAGGGCCGGGTCGTGGAGGTAGGCGAGGGCGTAGAGGCCGCGGTTGATCGAGCCGCGCTCCCGCCGGACGATGTTGCGGACCGTGTCGCCGCGGTCGTTCGTGACGGTGCCGACGTCGGACGGCGGGTTGCTCGTGTCGTACGCCCGGTAGGCACCGCCCGCCGTCGGGACGTAGAGGTAGTCGACGACGGGCGCGGCGTTGCAGTGCTCGTCGAGCGGCTGCCCGAGCCCGTTGGCGGCGGTGGTGCAGTCCCACGGCTGCAGGTGCGGACCGCTGAAGACCGGCCCCTCGACGGGGTGGTTCGTGACGGTCAGGCGGGCCCCGCTGCCGTCCGTGTGGCGGACGACCAGCTCGTTCTCGCCGACCTGCAGGCCGGTGAGCAGTGCGCGGGTGCGGCCGTCGCGGACCGAGAAGCGGTCGGTCACGTCCGTGCCGTTGAGCGTCACCGCGCTGCCGCCCTGCAGGCCCGGCGTCACCTCGACGAGCGCGTCGCCGCCGGCGACGAGGTCGGCGCGGTTCGACAGCACCGTCAGGGCGCTGGGCGCGGTCACCTCGCCCTCGGCCGCGCCGATGCCCGCGTAGGCCAGCACCGCCACCAGCAGTGCCGTCAGCGTCCTTCGTCCCATGGCCGGTCCCCCGTCGACGCCGCACGGCCCGGGCGGCGCGTGCTGCTGGCGCCCCCTTCGCGCTCGCCGGGCGGCCCCCTCCCGCGCGCGACGCACGTGAGACGGCCGTCTCAGGTCGGGAGGACCACCCGGAAGGTCGCACCCCGCCCCGGAGCGGTGTCCAGCTCCACGGTCCCGCCGTGCGCCTGCACGAGGGCCGCGACGATCGACAGACCCAGCCCGGACCCACCGCTCGCCCGGGTGCGTGAGGCGTCCGCGCGGTAGAAGCGCTCGAACACCCGGGCCGCCGTCTGCTCGTCCATCCCCGGGCCGCGGTCGACGACCTCGAGGACCGCACCACGGTCGTCGGCCTTGACGCGCACCTCGACGGGGGTGTTGGGCGGCGTGTGCTGGTAGGCGTTGGACAGCAGGTTGCCCAGCACCTGCCGCAGCCGCGCCTCGTCACCGCGCACCGCCACCGGGCCCGGTGCGTCGAGGCCCACCTGCCGCTGGGGCTGCACCGCAGCAGCGTCGTGGACGGCGTCCGCCGCCAGCCCTGTCAGGTCCACGTCCTCCAGGTGCAGCGGGCGCTGCTCGTCCAGCCGCGCGAGCGTGAGGAGGTCCTCCACGAGAACGCCCATGCGCACGGCCTCGTCCTCGATGCGGCGCAGCAACCGCGAGACCTCCTCGGGCTCGGTGACGGCGCCCTGCCGGTGCAGCTCGGCGTAGCCGCGGATCGACGTCAGCGGCGTGCGCAGCTCGTGGCTGGCGTCGGCGACGAACCGGCGCAGCCGCTGCTCCGACGCCTCGCGGGAGGCGAAGGCGCCCTGCACCTGGCTGACCATCCGGTTGAACGACGCGCCCAGGCGCCCGACCTCCGTCGACGGGTGGCGCTCGGGCACGCGGCTGTCGAGCTGGCCGCCCGCGACCGCCCTGGCGGCCTGCTCGACCTCCACCAGTCCGCGCAGGCTCGAGCGGACGACGACCGACCCGAGCACGGTGACGCCGGCCAGGACGACGGCGCCGATCAGCAGCTGCAGGACCACCAGCCGGCGGACGACGCCGTCGACCTCGCCGAGGTCGGACGCCAGGACGAGCGTCGCCTCGGCGCCGCCGTAGGTGACCGGGACGGCGACGGCGCGCCACGTCCCGTCGTCACCGGCGCTGGGGACCGTGAACGGCTCCAGGCCCCGCTCGCGCGACTCGACCGGGGTGAGGGCCGGCAGGTCCGGCTCGTCGCGACGACCGCTGTCGGGCTCGACGACGACGTCGCCGTCGCCGTCGAGCAGCGCCCGGTAGAGCTCTCCGGGCAGCCGCCCGCGAGGCCCCCGGCCGCGCGGACCCGGGCCGTCGGTCCCGTGGTCGGCCCGCAGGACAGGGCTGGTCGCCGCCTCCGCGAGCTGCGCATCGACGCGCTCGAGCTGGTAGCTGCGCAGGGCCGACGCGGCGGCGGCGCCGGCGACGACGAGGCCGACCGCGACCAGCCCGACCACCCCGGCGACCAGCCGGGCACGCAGCGACAGCCCGTCGAGCAGGCCTCTCACCGCGGTAGCCGCAGCACGTACCCGACGCCGCGCAGCGTGTGCAGCAGCCTCGGCTCTCCGGTGTCGACCTTCTTGCGCAGGTAGGAGACGTACGACTCGACGACGTTGGCGTCGCCGCCGAAGTCGTACTGCCAGACGTGGTCCAGGATCTGCGCCTTGCTCAGGACCCGTCCCGGGTTCTGCAGGAAGTAGCGCAGGAGCTTGAACTCCGTCGGCGACAGCGCGACCGGCCGGCCCGCCTTCCACGCCTCGTGGCTGTCCTCGTCGAGCTCGAGGTCGGCGAACGACAGACGACCGCTGCGGGCGCCCGCGCCGTCGCCGGCGCCGGTGCGGCGCAGGATCGCGCGGATGCGCGCGACGACCTCCTCGAGGCTGAACGGCTTGGTCACGTAGTCGTCACCGCCGAGCGTGAGCCCCGCGACGCGGTCCTCCGCGGCGTCGCGCGCGGTGAGGAAGAGCACGGGCGTGCGGCCGCCGCCGCCGCGCAGCGAGCGCAGGACGTCGAAGCCGTCCAGGCCCGGCATCATGACGTCGAGCAGCAGCAGGTCCGGGCCGAAGGTGCGGGCCAGCTCCAGCGCGTCGACGCCGTTGCCGGCCGTGCGCACCTCGAAGCCGGCGAACCGCAGCGACGCCGCGAGGAGCTCGGCGATGCTCACCTCGTCGTCGACCACCAGGATGCGCGCCTCGGGCGCGGCCGTCGTCGCGTTCATGCCGCCAGTGTCGAGCGTGCGCCTGCGCGCCCGCTGAGTCCCACCTGTGCGCCGGCTGTGAGCCGGCTGCACGACGTCTCACAGCGGACTGCCAGCCGCCGTCCAGCGGAGCCCAACCTCGAAGACCCACGGTGGGCCCAGCGAGGGCGACCGCCCTCCCCGAGCAAGGAGCAGTCATGAAGAAGCGGGCCAGCAGCCTGGCACTCACCGGCGTCCTGGGCCTCGCCGGCCTGACCGCCGGCGTCGTCGTCGCACCGGCCGTCGCGGTGGCGCAGACCAGCGGCACCTCCACCACCGACGCCGTCAGCGAGCGCGTGACACGCATCGCCGAGGCGCTGTCCGGCCTGGTCAGCGACGGCAGCCTCACCCAGGAGCAGGCCGACGAGGTCGCCACCGTCCTGGCCGAGCGGATGCCGCACCCGGGCGCGGGTCACGGGCACGGGCACGGTCGCGGTCACGGCGGCCCGGGCCGCCACCTCGACGCGGCCGCCGAGGCCCTCGGCATCTCCCGGGACGAGCTGCGCACGGCGCTGCGGGACGGGCAGTCGCTCGCCGAGGTCGCGGAGGCGAACGGCGTCGAGCGGCAGGCGCTGGTCGACGCGCTCGTCGCTGCTGCGTCGGAGCACCTGGACGAGCAGGTCGCCGAGGGTGACCTGACGCAGGAGCAGGCCGACGAGCGCAAGGCCGAGCTCGCGGAGCGGGTGGAGGAGATGGTCGACCGGGCCGGTCCTCCCGCCCGCGGTGACCGCCCCGGCCGCGGCGGCGCGGCGGACGAGCCGGTCGAGGAGGGGTCCACGGGCTGACGCAACCTCCGCACCTTCGCCGCGGCGGCGCCGGACCCGACCGGCCCGGCGCCGCCACGGCCAACGCTGCTCCGGCTCAGACGCCGACGGCGCTGAACCCGCCGTCGACGTAGACCACCGTGCCGGTGGTCGCGGGGAACCAGTCCGACAGCAGCGCGACGCAGGTGCGCGCGACGGGCTCCGGGTCGCGCACGTCCCAGCCGAGCGGCGCGCGCGACGACCACGCGTCCTCGAACTGCGCGAAGCCCGGGATCGCCTTGGCGGCCATCGTCTTCAGCGGCCCGGCCGCGACGAGGTTGGCGCGGACGCCGTGCGCCCCGAGGTCGCGCGCGAGGTAGCGGTTCGCCGACTCGAGCCCGGCCTTGGCCACGCCCATCCAGTCGTAGGCGGGCCAGGCGACGCGCGCGTCGAAGTCCAGGCCCACGTACGACGCCCCGCGCGACAGCACGGGCAGGCACGCCCGGGCCAGCGCGGGGTAGCTCCACGTCGAGACATGCAGCGCGGTGCCGACGTCGTCCCACCCCGTGTCGAGGACGCCGCTGCCGAGCGCTGCCGGCGGCGCGAAGCCGACGGCGTGCAGCACGCCGTCGAGGCCGTCGACGTGCTCGAGGACGCGCTTGCCGAGCAGCGCGAGGTCGTCCTCGCTCGTGACGTCCAGCTCGACGACCGGCGGCGCGCCGGGGAGCCGCCGGGCGATGCGGCGGGTGAGCGACAGCGACCGGCCGAAGCCGGTGAGGACGACGTCGGCGCCCTGCTCGGCGGCCAGCCGCGCGACGGAGAAGGCGATCGACTGCTCGGTGAGCACGCCGGTGACGAGCAGCCGCTTGCCGTCGAGCAGCGTCATGGGGTCTCCCAGGGGTCGGGGGCGAAGTGGGCGGCGAGGGCCTCCTGCACCTGGCGGCCGGCGGTCCAGAACACGCCGCCCGGGGGCACGACGAGCAGCCGCGCCGCGGGCAGGGCGAGGGCGAGGTCCTCCGCGACGTCGAGGCGGTGGAGGGGGTCCCCGCGCTGCGCGACGACGAGCGCCGGCGCCGTCACCGCCGCGAGGTCGCGGCGGTCGTGCAGCGGCCGGTCGTCGCGCCGGGGCCGCGGGGCGGGCCGGATGACGAGCTGCTGCGCGCGACGGCGCACGAGCACGCCGGCCGCCCGGGCCGAGCGGACGTCGCCGGGCAGCTCGTCGAGGAGCAGCGCGGCGACGGCGTCGACGTCGGCGCGGTCGATGGCCGAGCCGAGCCGGTCCAGTCGCAGGGTCGCGCCGTCGGCGCGGGCGGCGTCGAGCGAGGCCGGCAGGACGAGCGCGAGCCGGGCGAAGCGCGCCGGGTCGCGGGTGAGCAGCCGCAGGAGCGCTCCCGAGCCCAGCGAGACCCCGACGGCGCCCGTCGCGCCGGTCGCGCCGGCGACGGCGGCGAGGTCGTCGGCGAGCACGTCGTAGTCCCACCCGCCCGGCAGCGGCGCGCTGCGGCCGTGGCCGCGGAACTCGACGAGCACCCGCGTGCCGGGCACGCGCGCCGCGAGCGGCCGGGTCTCGGCGACCGAGCCGCCGAGGCCGTGCGCGAACAGCGTGACGGGCAGGCCCTCGCCGACCACGGTGGCGTGCACGCCGGCCACGTCGACGGCGGCGAGGGCGAGCGCGGTCATCAGTGCCCCATGCCGAGGCCGCCGTCGACCGGCACCACGGCACCCGTGACGTACGACGCGGCGTCGGAGGCCAGGAACGCGAGCACCGCCGCGACCTCGTCCGCCGACGCCGTGCGGCCCAGCGGGGTGCCGGCGACGACCTCGCCGCGGCGCGCGTCGGACAGCCCGGCGGTCATGTCCGTGTCGACGAAGCCCGGCGCCACCACGTTGCTCGTGATGCCGCGCGGGCCCAGCTCGCGGGCCAGCGACCGGGCGAAGCCGACGAGGCCGGCCTTGCTCGCGGCGTAGCTCGACTGCCCCGGTCCGCCGGACAGCCCGACCACCGACGACACGAACAGCAGCCGGCCGTAGCGGGCGCGCAGCATCGAGCGCGACGCGCGCTTCGCGACGCGGTAGGCCGCGGTGAGGTTCGTGTCGAGGACCGACGTGAAGGACTCCTCGGACATCCGCAGCAGCAGCGCGTCGTCGGTGGCGCCGGCGTTGGAGACGAGCACCTCCACCGGCCCGTGCAGCGCCTCGACCTCGGCGAACGCGTCGTCGACCTGCGCGGCGTCGCGCACGTCGCACTTCACCGCGACGACGTCGTCGGGCACGTCGCCGCTGCGCGTCGTCACGGCGACGCGGTGGCCCTGCGCCGACAGCAGCCGGGCGGTGGCCAGCCCGATGCCGCGGTTCCCGCCGGTGACGAGCACCGACCGCCCGCTCACAGCGGGCCGTTCCGGCGCGAGCCGCGGCTGCGGGGCAGCTCGGCGAGGGCGGCGAGCAGCACGCGGCGCGTGTCGGCGGGGTCGATGACGGCGTCGACGCAGCCGGAGGCGACGGCGCGGTCGAGGCCGCCGGTGGTGGCCTCGTGCTCCGCGGCCAGCTCGGCGACGAGCCGGGCCCGCTCCTGCGGCGAGCCCGCCGCGGCGAGCCGGCGGCGGTGCAGGACCTCGACGGCGGCGTCGGCGCCCATGACGTCGACCTGCGCGCCGCGCCAGGCGTAGACGCGGTCGGCGCCGAGCCCCTTGGAGCCCATCGCGATGTACGCCCCGCCGAACGACTTGCGCAGCACCACGGTCACCCGCGGCACCTCGGCGGCGGCGTAGGCGTGCAGCAGCTTGGCGCCGCGGCGGACGACGCCGCCCTCCTCCTGCGTCAGGCCCGGCAGGTAGCCCGGGACGTCGACGAGGAAGACGAGCGGCAGCCCCTGGCTGTCGCACCACTGCACGAACCGGCCGGTCTTGTCGCCGCTCTCGGCGTCGAGGCAGCCGGCGAGGTGCACGGGGTTGTTCGCCACGACGCCGACCGTGCGGCCGCCGAGCCGGCCGAGCGCGGTGACGGCGTTGCGGGCCCACTCCGGGTGCAGCTCGAGCACGCTGCCCTCGTCGAGCACCGTGCGGATGACGCGCAGGACGTCGTAGGGCTTGCGCCGGTCCTCGGGCACGAGCGGTGCGGGGTCGAGGTCGCGGGAGGTCACCGGCGCGAGGCCCCGGTGCGCGAGCAGCCGCACGACCTGGCGGGTGCGGTCGTAGGCCTCTGCGTCGGAGTCTGCGCACAGGTGGACGACGCCGCTGCGCCGGGCGTGCAGCTCGGCGCCGCCGAGGCGCTGCATGTCGACGTCCTCGCCCGTGACGCGGCGGACGACGTCGGGACCGGTGACGAACACGCGGCCGGCCGGGCCGAGCACGACGACGTCGGTGAGGGCGGGCCCGTAGGCGGCGCCACCGGCGGCCGGGCCGACCACGACCGAGACCTGCAGCACCCGCCCGCTCGCGCGGGTCTGCGCGGCGAAGACGCGCGCGACGCCGTCGAGCGCGAGCACGCCCTCGCGCAGCCGCGCGCCGCCGGAGTGCCACAGGCCCACCACCGGCACGCCGCGCTCGACGGCGAGGTCGGTGGCGGCGACGATCGCGGCGCAGCTGTCGGCGCCGAGCGAGCCGCCCTGCACGGTCGGGTCCGTGGCGAAGGCGACGAGCTCGACGCCGTCGGCGCGGCCCTGCACCACCACGGCGCCGTCGACGTCGAGCACGACCTCGGACACGTCGAGCAGCGCGTCGAGCCGCTGCACGTGCGGGCGGCGGTCGACCGCCTCGAGCAGGGCGGCGGTCACCGCGTCAGCACCAGCGACACGTCGTGCCCGCCGAAGCCGAACGACGTCGACAGCGCGACGTCGTGCACGAGCTCGCGCGGGACGAGGCGGA
>DATMKB010000007.1:0-8055 GCA_035553635.1 Mycobacteriales bacterium | reverse complement strand
GCGTCGAAGGCGGCCAGCCAGTGGCTGACGCCGGCCACGTGCCCGGCGAAGTGCACGCGCCCGGCCACCCCGAGCTCGGCGGCGAGGCCCCGCAGCCGGTCGGTCTCGCCCGGCGAGCTGTGGTCGTCGGTGCCGGCCACCACGAGCCGCCAGGCGCCCGCCTCCGGCCGGGCCAGCGCCCGCAGGGCGTCGTCGACGCCCTTGAACGGCACGAGCCGGCCGGCCATGACGGCGGTGGGCGCGTCGTCGAGGGGCACGCCGAGCCCGGCCAGGTGGGCGCGCGCCGCCTCGCGCGGCGCCGGCGGCGCGTCGGGCCGCGGCGGCGGCACGATGACGACGTCGCGCCGGCGCACCGGGTCGCCGAGCTCCTCGACGGCCGCCACCACCCGCGTCGACACCCGGCCGAGGGCGACGGCGAGCGGGCCGTCGTAGCCGTGGTCGTGCTTGGCCCAGACCGTCGGCACGCCCGCGAGGCGCCCGGCGGGGCCGGCGACGAGCTGCGCCTTGAGCACGTTGCCGAGCACGACGTCGGGCCGGTCGCGGCGCAGCCGGGCGGCGAGCTCTCGCACCGGCGCGACGAGGTCGCGCGGCGACGTGCCCACCGGCCGCAGCTGCACCGGCACGCCGCGCCGCTCGAGCTCGCCGCGCATCGGGCCGTCCTTGAGCAGCAGCACCTCGACGTCGAGGGCGTCGGTCGCGTCCAGGATCTTGAGCAGCCACGACTCCGAGCCGCCGTTCTCGGCGTAGGGCTGGACGACGAGCACCCGCAGCCGGCTCACGCGCGCCCCGCCAGCTGCGCCGTGAGCGCCAGCACGCCGTCGACGGCCCCGGCGAGGTCGTGCCGCTCCTCGGCGAGCGCGCGCCCGCGGCGCCCCTCTTGCGCAGCGAGCAGCGGGTCGTGCAGCCGCGCGGCGACGGCCGCCGCGAGGGGCCCGGCCTCCCGCGGCACGAGCGCGCCGGCGCCCGCCCCGAGCACCTCGCGCATGCCGCTGACGTCCGTCGCCACCACGCTGCGCGCGCTGGCCATCGCCTCGAGCACCGACAGGGCCATCCCCTCCCACACCGACGGCTGCACCACGACGTCGGCAGCGGCGAGCCAGGTCTGCACCCCCGACGTCGCCCCGGCCAGCAGGACGCCGTCGACGGCGCGGGCCTCGAGCTCCGGCCGGTCGGGCCCCTCGCCGACGAGGGCCACCCGGGCGCCGGGCACGGCGGCCCGGACGGCAGGCCAGGCGTCGAGCAGCAGGTGCTGGCCCTTCTGCCGGTGCAGCCGGCCCACGCACACGGCCAGCGGCCCGTCGCCGAGGCCGAGGGCCGCGCGGGCCGCCCGGCGGTCGTCGTCCGAGGCGGCCGGGAACCGGGCGAGGTCGACGCCGTTGGGCACCACGGCGTAGCGGGCCCGCACCCCCGCGGCCTCGCCCGCCCGGCGCTCGTCCTCGCTGACGCACAGGACGACGTCGGTCCAGCGGGCGCCGGCCCGCTCCCAGGCCAGCGCCGCCCGCCCGGCCGCCCCCGCCCGGGCCCAGAAGCTCCAGGAGTGGGGCTGCAGCACCGTCGGCCGCCGCCGCCGCACCACGAGCCGGCCGCACAGCCCGGCCATCGACGAGTGCAGGTGCACGACGTCGGGGTCGGCCTCCCGGACGGCCGAACGCACGGCCCGCAGCGCCGCGGGCAGGCCGGGACCGGGGCGCGGCCCCGGGTCCCACGGGTGCACCGTCGCGCCGGCGGCGACGAGCCGGTCGTCGGCCGGTGCCGCGACCGTCACGCTCCAGCCCCGCGCCGCCTGCGCCGACACCAGGTCGACGAGCACCGCGCCGATCCCGCCGACGGTCGACTCGCAGACGTGGAGGACGCGCAGTGGCACACGGCATCGTGGCACGGGGGGCAGCGCCCGCCGGTGCACGGGACGGGCGGTCCCGGCAGGATGCTCCCGTGCCCCCCGCCCGCCCGACCGCCGGCCTGCGGCGGCGCGGGTGAGCGCCGTCCGCCCGCCCGTCCGGCGGCCCACCGTGCTCATGTACCACGGCTTCACGGGCGCCGAGCCGGTCAACGACCCCTACGACCTGCACGTCCCGGCGACGGCGCTGGCGGCCCAGCTCGCGCTGCTGCGCAGCTGCCGCTGGACGCCGCTGGACCTCGACGGCTACCTGGCCGCGCTCGACGGCGGGCGGGTGCCGCGGCGCTCGTACCTCGTGACCGTCGACGACGCCCTGCGCAGCGTCCTCGACCACGGCGCGCCGGTGCTGCGGCAGGCGGGCGTCCCGTCGGTGCTGTTCGTGCCGGCCGGGCTCGTCGGCGGCACCACCACCTGGCTGCCGCGCTCCCCCGGCGTCCCGCTGCTCGACGCCGACGGCCTGCGCGCCGTGCAGGACCTCGGGGTGGAGGTCGGCGTGCACGGCTGGGACCACGCCAGGATGGCGGGCATGGACGACGCGCAGCTGCGGCGCAGCACCGTCGAGGCGCGCGAGGCGCTCGCCGACCTCACCGGCCGCGCCCCCCGCGCCTTCGCCTACCCGTACGGCGACCTCGACGAGCGGGCGGTGGCCGCCGTCGCCCGGGCCGGCTTCGACGTCGGCTTCTCCGTGTACCGCGACGCTGGCCGGCACGCCCTCTCGCGCACCGACGTCAAGCCGGCCGACTCGCTGACCGCGCTGCGCGTCAAGCTCGCCGCCGGGCCGCGCTACCGCGTCGCCTGGCGCGCGCTGGGCCACGCCGGCCCGGTGCGCGGGCGGGTGCGGGCGGCCGCGCAGCGCCGGTGAGCCGCACGGACCGGCCGGTCGCGGCGCGCGCCGCGGCCAACGCCGCGCTCAACAGCGGCGCGCAGGTCGTCGGCAAGCTCGCGACGCTCACCTGGACGCTCGTCGCGGCGCGCGAGCTCGGCACGTCCGCCTTCGGCGCGTTCTTCTACGTGCTCGCGGTGGCGCAGCTGGCCAGCGCCGTCGTCGAGTGGGGCTTCGACCCGGTGCTCGTGCGGCGCGGCGCCCGGCAGCCGGAGCTGCTGCCGTCCCTGCTCACGCAGAACCTCGTGTGGCAGACGGCCGTGGCCGTGCCGGTGCTCGGCGCGCTCGGCGTGGTGCTCGTCGCCGTGCGCCCCGCCGACGAGCGGCTGCTCGTCGTGGCGCTGCTGGTGGCCGTGGCGCTGGACGGCGTCAGCGACACGTGCCGGGCCGTGGGCGAGGCGGCGCAGCGGCAGGCCGGCGTCTCGGCCGCGGTGACGCTGCAGCGCGTGCTCACGGCGGCCGTGGCCGTGACCGTCCTGCTGCTCGGCGGCGGCGTCGGGGGCCTCGCGGCGTCGGTGCTCGCGGGCTCGGTGGTCGGCACGGCGGTGCACCTGGCCGCCGTGCGCCGGCTCGGCGTCCGGCTGGTGGGCTCGGCCGTCCGGCCGTCCGCCCTGCGCGGCTACGTGCGCGGGACGCTGTTCATCGGCATGAGCACGCTGGTGCTCATGGCCCTGTTCCGGGTCGACACCGTGCTGCTCGGGGTGCTGCGCGACGAGGAGGAGGTGGCCGCGTACTCGGCCGCCTACCGGTTCCTCGAGACCGCGCTGTTCGTCTCCTTCGCCATCGCCTCCGTCGTGTTCCCGATCATGAGCGCGGCGTCCGAGCGCGGCGTCGTGCAGCGGGCCCTGACGGCCGGCCTCAGCGCAGGCGCGGTCGTCTACGTGCCGCTCGCGGTGGTCCTGGCCCTCGAGCCCGGACCGCTGCTCGGGCTGCTGTTCGGCGACCCGTTCTCGACGACGTCCGACGACCCCCTGCGGCTGCTCGCCCTGGCCCCGCTCTGCTACCTCGCCGCCTACCTCTCCCAGTCCGGCCTGCAGGCCGTCGACCGGGCCGTCGGCATGCTCGTCGCGGCGTCGACGGCGCTCACCGTGAACGTCGTCCTCGACGTCCTGCTCATCCCCGCGTACGGCGCCTCCGCCGCGGCCGCGGTGACGACGCTGTCGTACGCGCTGCACGCCGCGGTGATGCTGCTGTGGCTGCGCCGGGCCGGCGTGCGGCCGCAGCTGCTGCGCCCGCTGCGCGAGCCGGCCGCCGCGTCGGTGCCGCTCGCCGTCGTGCTGCTCGTGCTCGACCGACCCGTCCTCCTCGAGCTGGTCGCGGGCGGGGCCCTCTACGCGGCCGCCTGGCTGCTGCTCGTGCGGCGCACCGCGCCCGAGCAGCTGGGCGTCCTGCGGGGCCTGCTGCGCCGCCGGTGACGGCGACCGTCCCCCCGGCGGGCCCGCGACCTGGCAGAGTCGCCGTCGTGCCGAGAGCCCTGGGCGCCCTGCTGCTCGGGTGCGTGCTTGCCGCAGCGCTGCTGCTCGGCTGGACGGCCGTGGTGGTGCTGTCGGTCGAGGACGACCTGCGGGCGGCCCGCACGGCGCTCGACGAGGCGGCGGAGCCGGGCGCGTCGAGCGAGGACGTGCGCGCCGGCCTGGCCGCCGCGGAGGGGCGGCTGCGCACCGCGTCCGGGCGGCTGGCCGGCCCGGCCCCCGCCCTCACGGCCCGGCTGCCGCTCGTCGGCCGCACGCCCGAGGCGCTGCGCCGCACGTCCGAGGCCGTCCTCGCCGGGGTGGTGGGCGGCCGCGCGGTGCTCGAGACCGCGCTCGACGGCCGGCCCCTGGTCTCCGACGGGCGGCTCGACCTCGACCGGCTCGCCGAGGTGGCCGACCGGCTGCGCGGCTCCGCCGACCTGCTCGAGGGCCCCGCCGCCCGGCTCGCCGGCGCTCCGTCGACGCTCGTGCCGGGCGAGGTGGCCGACGGCACCCGCAGCGCCCAGGAGCGCCTCGTCGGCCTGCCCGCCGACCTGCGCGAGGCCGCCGCGGCCGTCGACGCGCTGCGCGGGCTGGCCGGCGCCGACGGCCCCCGCCGGCTGCTCGTCGTCCTGCAGAACAACGCCGAGCTGCGCGCCACCGGCGGGCTCGTCTCGGTCTTCGCCGAGGCCGAGCTCGACGACGGCGTCCTGCGGCTCGGCGGCTTCCGCGACGTCGAGGAGGTGGCCGACCTCGCGCCGCAGGCGCGCCCGGTGCCCGCGCCGGAGGACTACGAGCGCCTGTTCGGCCCGCTGCTCGCCGCCACGACGCTGTGGAAGAACACCAACACCGACCCCCACGTGCCGACGTCGTCGGCGGTGCTCGCCCGGGTGGCCGAGGCCACCACCGGCACGCGCCCCGACGCCGTCCTCTGGCTCGACGTGCGGGCGGTGGCGGCGGTGCTCGACGCGACGTCGCCGGCGGTGCTGCCCGACGGCACCGAGCTGACCGCCGCGAACGCCGTCGAGGTGCTGCTGTCGGGCGCCTACGAGGGCGTCGCCGACGACCTCGCCGAGCAGGACGCCCGCCGGGCGCGGCTGCGGGCCGCCGCCGACGCCGTCGTGAGCCGGCTGCTCACCGGCACCCCCGACGTCCCGCGGCTGGCCCGCTCCCTCGGCGACGCCGCCGCCGGCCGGCACCTCGCGCTCTGGAGCGCCGACCCCGGCGCGCAGGCCGCCTGGGAGGCCGCCGGGCTGGCCGGCGCCGCGGCGCCGGCGGCCGGGCACGACGTCGCTACGGTGGCGCTGCACAACGCCGGCGCCGGCGACGACCTCGGCACCAAGCTCGACTACTACGCCCGCCGGGCGGTGGCGGTGCGGGTGCGGCTCGACGACGACGAGGCCGTCGTCGAGCAGGAGGTGGTGCTGCGCAACGAGGCCCCCGCCGAGGGGCTGTCGCGCTACGTGGCCGGCGGGGTCTCCCCCGGCACGCTCAACGAGCTGGCCTGGTTCGCCGTGCCGGCCGGCGCGCAGGACCTCGCCCTCGAGCGCTCCGGGCAGCGGCTCGTCGCCACCGCCCTGCCGTGGCACGGCGCCGCCCTCGTGCCCGACGCCGTCTCCCTGCCGGCGGGCACGTCCACCACCTGGGTGCTGCGCTACCGGGTGCCGCTCGAGGACGGGCGCTACCGGCTCACCGCCGTGCCGCAGCCCCTCGCCGTCGACGCCACCCTCGCCCTCGACGTCACCGGTCCCGACGGCGCCGACCTCGTCGACGCCCGCACCGGCGCCCCGTGGGCGCGCGACCCCGGTCCCGTCGCCTTCGACCGCACGGTCGAGGTCGACGTCGTGCTCGAGCGGCCGGGCGTCCTCGAGCGGGCCGCGCAGGCGGTGCGCCGGTTCTGGTCGGAGCCGGTGCAGCTGCCGTTCTGAGCGGGCTTCAGCCGCCGGTGCGCCGCAGCACCGCAGCCACCGTGCGCAGCAGGATCTTGACGTCGGCCCAGAGCGACCAGTTCTCGATGTAGTAGTTGTCGAAGCGCGCGCGGTCCTCGATGGAGGTGTCGCCGCGCAGCCCGTGCACCTGGGCCCAGCCGGTGAGGCCGGCCGGCACGCGGTGCCGGGCGGTGTAGCGCGGGAAGCTGCGCGTGAAGGCGGCGACGAAGTGCGGCCGCTCCGGGCGCGGGCCGACGAGCGTCATGTCGCCGCGCAGGATGTTCCACAGCTGCGGCAGCTCGTCCAGGCTCGTGCTGCGCAGGAAGCGGCCGACGGGCCCGAGCCGGTCGTCGTGCGCGATGTTCCAGTTGGTCGCCGACTCCGCCTCGTCCACGGGCCGCAGCGAGCGCAGCTTGAGCAGCTCGAACGGCCGCCCGTCGACACCCACCCGCTCCTGCCGGAACAGCACGCCCGGCCCGCCCTCCAGCCGCACGAGCAGCGCGAGCACGGCGAGCAGCGGCGACAGCAGCAGCAGCGCGGTGGCGCTGGCCACGACGTCGAGGACGCGCTTGAGCCGCCACGACACCGACCGGAAGGCGGCCCTGCGCTGGCGCACGAGCGGGACGCCCCACACCTGGTCGCTGTCGCGGCCGGCGCTGTGCAGCTCGAACAGCCGCGGCACGAAGAAGATCTCGACGTCGAGCCGGTCGCAGGTGCGCAGGACGTCGACCATCTGCTCCTCGCGCAGCGAGCTGAACGCGACGACGACGTCCTGCACGGAGAACTCGACGATGGTCTTCGCGAGGGCCTCGACGCCCCCCAGGAGCGGCACCGGGCGCTCCTCGGGCCCGAGCAGGGGCTCCTCGTCGAGGAAGCCGACCGGCCGCAGACCGTAGGAGCGGTGCTCGAGCAGGGTGCGCGCGAGCTGGCCGCCCACGCGACCCGCGCCGAGGACGAGCGTGGGGTGGCTGATCCACCCGCGGGCTCGCACCGACCGCACGACGGCGTACGCGAGCGCCCGCACGACGAGGACGAGGACGGCGAGCAGCCCGGACGTCAGGAGCAGGCCGGGCCCCACCAGGCCGGGGTCGAGCAGCAGCGCCGCCGAGGTGGTGATGGCGCCGGCCGCGACGGCCCGGCCGACGAGGGCCGGCAGGTCGTCGAGCGCCGAGAGCGTGAGCCGGCTGCGGTAGAGCCCCGCGGCGGCGTAGAGGCCGACGACGACGGCGAGCAGCACGAGGTCCTGGCCGAGCAGGCCGCCCACGAGCGCCGCGAGCGACCAGGCGAGCACGTCGCCGAGCACGAGGAAGGGCGTGACGCCGTAGCGCAGGAAGGTGCGCGGCACGACGCCGGCGCGCCCCGGCCGCAGGTCCACCGCCCCCGTGGCGGCGCCGCGGGACAGCGGACCCGAGGGCACGCGCTCCCCGGTGCCGACGGCGTGCCCCGCCGACGGCCCGCGGTCGGGCGCTCCGGGCATGCGGTCTCCTCGTCGGGTCCGGCGGGTCAGGGCCGGCGGCGTCGGGTGCTCGCGAGGTGGTCGCCGCACCTCGCGTCCCCCTCGTCTCGGCACGAACCTCCCACGGCTCAACCCCCCGCGCGACCCCCGCGGACGGGCCTCTCCGGACCGGGGTGCCCAGCACGTGGAGACCGGGTTGCGCCGAACGGCCCAACCCGGCGCTGCGCCGTCCGGGTGAAGGCCCCTCGTACGACCGTCCCGGTCACGCTGCGTGTTTGCCGCACGGCCCCCAGGGGGACTCGAACCTGGCATGCCTCCCCTGAACGGAGGCGTGACGCCTGAGCTCCGATCACCTAGAGTCGCCGCCACGAGGCGGACGTCGTCCGCCACACCCGAGAGGCCCCCGCCATGCACGTCCGTCCGCTGCACATGGCCAGCAC
>DATMKB010000006.1:0-2147 GCA_035553635.1 Mycobacteriales bacterium | reverse complement strand
ACCGTGCGCTGGTGCGGCGAGTGCCGCGAGGAGCAGCTGTTCGAGGTCCCGCCGTGCGCCGACGGCCACGGGGAGGACTGCCCCGACCTCGCCTGCACGGGCTGCGGGCTGGGCGTCGTGGTGGGGGTCCTCGTCGTCGAGGTGGCGCCGCACCACCTGTCCTCGGCCGCCTGAGGGCTCACCCCGCCGCGAGCAGCACCACGCCCGTCAGGGCCAGCACCACGCCGCCGCGCTGCAGCCGGCCCAGCCGCTCGCCGTGCAGCCGCCAGGCGAGCACGGCCGTCACCGCCGGGTAGAGCGAGGCCAGCACCGCGCTGACGCTCACCAGCCCGCCCTGCGTCGCGAGGGCGTACGTCCCGTTGGCGGCCACGTCGAAGACGCCGACCACCCCGAGGGGCACGAGGTCGCCCCGGGCCGGGCGACGGCCGCCGCGCCCGGCGACGGCGAGCAGCACGACGACCAGCAGCAGCCCGACGCTCGTCGCGCGCATGACGAGCAGGGTCCCGACCACCTCGGCCGGCCCGCCGCCGTCGCTCGACGCGCCGGCCGCCAGCAGCACGAAGACGGCACCGAAGCCCGCGGCGGCCAGCAGGGCCAGCACGAGCGGCTGCGCGCCGCCCCGCCCGGCTCCCGACAGCTCCGGCCCGGAGGCGAGCACCACCCCGACGGTCGCCACGGCGATCCCGGCCAGCTGGGCGGCGGACGGCTGCTCGCCCGCGACGAGGCCCGCCACCACCGGCACGGCGACGCCGAGCGCCGCCACCGGCGCGACGACGCCCATCGTGCCGAGCGCCAGCGCCCGGTAGAAGGCCAGCAGCGCCAGCGCCCCGACCAGGCCGGCCGCCGCGCCGGGTGCCAGGACCGGCCGCAGGTCGCTGCCGGCGAGCAGCACGAGCGGCACCAGGCAGGTCAGGGCGACGGCCTGCGAGGCCAGCACGACCACCACCGCCGGCAGCCGGCGGGTGAGCGTGCCGCCGAGGAAGTCGGCCGTGCCCCACAGCAGGCTCGAGAGCAGGGCGAGCAGCGCGGGCACCGCGGCACTCTAGGGACGCCACGGCGCGTCAGCACGCGGAGCGCCGCCTCGCGGCCCGCGGTGCTGCATGCTCCGCCCGTGACCCTGTCCCCGCACGAGGCAGCGGCCCCCGCCGTGCCCGCGCGCTTCGCCGCCGCGGCGGACGCCGTCCGGGCGGTGCTCGACGCGCACGGCCGGGCGGGCCTGGTGCTGTCGGAGGTGCCGGCGCCGCGCCGGCTCGCGCCGCACGCCCTCGCCGTCGCCGCGGAGGTCGAGCGCGACGGCGAGGAGGTCGCGAGCGGCCGCTTCGTCGTGCTGCACGACCCCGACGGCCAGGAGGGCTGGCGCGGCGACACGCGCGTCGTGTCGTTCGTGCAGGCCGACGTCGAGCCGGAGATGGCGGCCGACCCGGCGCTCGCGGAGGTCGGCTGGAGCTGGCTGAGCGACGCGCTCTCGGGACGCGGGCTGCGGCACACCGCCGCGGGCGGCACGGTCACCCGGACGGTCTCGGTGCGGTTCGGGCAGATCTCGGAGCCCGACGAGGTCAGCGAGGTCGAGATCCGCGCCTCGTGGACGCCGCTGCCGGCCGACGGCGACGGCGAGGACGCCGCGATCGACCTCGCGCAGCACCTGCTCGCGTTCTGCGACCTGCTGTGCGCGACGGCGGGCCTGCCGCCGCCCGGCGTCGCGGCGCTGCGCCCCCGGGCCTGACCGGCCTGACCCGGCTCAGGCCGGGTCGAGCGAGCCGGCGCGCTGCGGCGGCACGACGTCGGGGACGTGCGGCTCGCGCTCGGGCGCGGGCGGCACGACGGCCGCGCGGGGCAGGCGCAGCCGCAGCGTCGTGCCGGCCCCCACGGCGCTGACCACCTCGAGGCTCCCGCCGGCCAGGCGGGCGCGGTCGCGCAGCAGCCCCAGGCCCACGTGCCGGCCGCGGTCGGGGCGCACGGCCGCCGGCTCGAAGCCCGGGCCCTCGTCGCGCACCCAGGCCACGACGGCGTCGTCGGCGATCTCGAGGCCGGCCTCGGCGTCGTCGACGTCGGCGTGCTTGACGACGTTGAGCAGCGCCTCCTGGAAGAAGCGGTAGAGCGCGACGGCGCGCACCTGCTCCTCGGCGTCCTCGACGTAGTCGGACAGC
>DATMKB010000005.1:0-2533 GCA_035553635.1 Mycobacteriales bacterium | reverse complement strand
CTTCTGAAGCACCTTGGCGGCGGCCGTCATGACCTTCGCGTACCGCTCCAGCGGCATCCCCGGCATCGGCCCGACCGGCAGCAGGCGCTGCACCGCGACCGTCTGCGCCTCGGTGTACTTGAGGATGCCCTCGCGCCCGTGTCGGCGGCCGACACCGGAGTCCTTCATGCCGCCCATCGGCGCGTCGTGCGAGGCCCACGCGGCGGCGTACCCCTCGTTGACGTTCACGGTGCCAGCCTGCAGCCGCACCGCCAGCTCCTCACCGCGCGACGCGGTGGTCCAGATGCTGGCGTTGAGCCCGTAGCAGGTGTCGTTGGCCAGGCGCACCGCCTCGTCGGCGTCCTTGACGCGGTACAGCGCGACGACCGGACCGAAGGTCTCGTCGCGCATCAGCTCCATCCCCTCGTCGACGCCCTCGAGCACGGTGGGCTCGTAGAACAGCGCCCCGACATCCGGCCGCGCCCGTCCGCCGGCCAGGACGGTGGCGCCCTTGGCGACGGCGTCGTCCACGTGCCGGCTGACGACGTCGAGCTGGTCCTGGCTGATCAGCGAGCCCATCTCGGCGTCCCAGCCGAGCCCGGTGGCCAGCCCCATCCGCTTCACCCGCTCCACGAAGGCCGGGACGAACCGGTCGTAGACGGCGTCCTCGACGTACATCCGCTCGACGCTGATGCACAGCTGACCGGAGTTGGAGAAGCACGCCCGCACCGCGCCCTCGACGGTCCTGTCGAGGTCGCAGTCGGCCAGCACGAGCATCGGGTTCTTGCCGCCCAGCTCCGCCGAGAAGCCGATGAGCCGCCGGCCGCACTGCTCGGCGATGAGCCGCCCGGTCTGCGTCGAGCCGGTGAACATCAGGTAGTCGACCCGCTCAATCATCGGCGTGCCGAGCACCCGCCCCGCGCCGGTGACGACCTGGAACAGCTCGCGCGGCAGGCCCGCCTCGTACAGCAGCTCGATCGCGATCAGCGCCGTGAACGGCGTCTGCGCGTCCGGCTTGATCACCACGGCATTGCCGGCGACCAGCGCCGGCAGGGCGTCCGACACCGCGAGGGTCAGCGGGTAGTTCCACGGGCTGATGACCCCGATGACGCCCCTGGGGTGGTGGTGCTCGACCGCCTTGGTAAGCCCCGGCACCGCGCCCTGGCGCCGCGTCGGCTTGAGATGCCTGGCGGCGGTGCTGGCGTAGTAGCGCGCGGTCATCGCGGCGTCGAGGAGCTCCTCGAAGGCGCTGACGCGTGCCTTGCCGGTCTCGACCTGCGTGACGTCCAGCACCTGCTGCTGCCGCGCGAGCAGCAGATCGTGGTAGCGGCGCAGGACCGCGACGCGGTCGGCGAGCGGGCGCTGCGCCCACTCCCGCTGGGCCGTCCGCGCCCGCCGGACGGCCTGCTCGACGTCGTCCGCCGTGCAGGTCGGCACCTCGCCGACCAGCGCCCCGTCGAACGGGGAGAAGGACTGCTGGCGCGGGCGCCCGTCGGCGACCGTCACCAGCCCGGCGAGCCGCTCGACGAGGCCCGAGGGCAGAAGGGTCGTCCGCTCGGGGGCGGTGTCGAGCGTCGTCGTCATCGGAGCTCCGGTCGTGGTAGCGGGGGTGCGGGCGGTGGCGGGCCGGTCTTGCGGTCGAGATTGGCGACGTGCTGCTCGACGCGGGCCAGCGTCGCGGACAGCTCGGCGAAGAAGGCCGGCAGCTGCTGCAGCACGGCGGTCGAAGCGTTGAGCCGCTCGAGCGAGGCGGGCAGCGGTCCGGCGGTGTCAGCCAGCTGCTGCACCGGCGGGCCGAGCTCCTGCAGCGCTGCCAGGTCGGCGCCGAGGCTGTCCAGTCGCGCCTGGAGCATGGCCAGGTCGTCCCCCAGCTTGGCGAGCTCGGCGGCGCTGTCGGTCAGCGGCGCGACCCCGGTGCGAAGTCGCTCGACGTCGCCCCGCAGCGCCTCGGCGAGCTGGTTGAGCTCGGCGAGCTGGGGCGACAGCGCGGTGAGGTCCTCGGTCGCCGCGACGACCGGGGGGACGACCTTCTGGACGTTGCCGTCGATGCGCTCGACCTGCTCGAGCGTCCGCGGCGCCTGCTCGACCACCCGGACGGCGTCCGGCAGCGCCGCGCCGGCGCGGGCCAGCCGCGGGACGTAGGGCAGCAGCAGCGCCAGCCCGACCAGCACGAGCAGCAGGACCGCCGCGACCAGGCCGAGCAGCGCCCGGGGCGCCCACGCCGGCAGAGCGGAGCCGGGGCTGCTCATGCGACGGCGAAGGACAGCGCGTCGTCCCAGGTGTCTCGGCGCATGATCATCGCGCGGTACTTCATGATCTTGCCCGGTAGGTTGAGGGACAGCGCGCCGACCAGGGCATCGCCGCTGCGGTAGAGAGCCACCCACCGCTCGCCGTCGAGGTCGCCGACCACCTTGACTTCGTCGGCGTCGGTGATGCCCACCATCTGGAGCTTGTCGGTGTACCAGTCGGACCAGAAGTAGGGCACCGTCTTGTAGGGGCTGGCGTTCGACGGGTCGAGCGCGTTGCGGGCGGCCGCGGCGCCCTGCTCGGCGGC
>DATMKB010000004.1:0-7049 GCA_035553635.1 Mycobacteriales bacterium | reverse complement strand
GCGACCTGCTCGATGCGCGGCCACGCGTCGACGAGCTCGGGGTACTGCGGCCCCATCGCCTCGACGGTGGCCTCGACGAGCGCGCTCATGGTCGGGTCCTGGGCGCCGAGCAGGCGCATGGCCCGGGTGGTGCGGCGCAGGATGCGGCGCAGCACGTAGCCGCGGCCCTCGTTGCCCGGGGTGACGCCGTCGCCGATGAGCATGACGCCGGTGCGGGCGTGGTCGGCCACCACGCGCAGCCGGACGTCGGCGGCCGGGTCGGCGCCGTAGCGGGCGCCGGTGAGCTCCGCGGCACGGTCGAGGATCGCGCGGGAGGTGTCGATCTCGTAGAGGTTGTCGACGCCCTGCAGGATCGTCGCCATCCGCTCGAGGCCCATGCCGGTGTCGATGTTCTGCGCCGGCAGCGGACCCGCGACGTCGAAGTCGGTCTTCGCGCGCACCGCGGACAGCTGGTACTGCATGAAGACGAGGTTCCAGACCTCGAGGTAGCGGTCCTCGTCGGCGACAGGCCCGCCCTCGCGGCCGTGCTCCGGCCCGCGGTCGAAGTAGATCTCGCTGCACGGGCCGCCCGGGCCGGGGACGCCCATGTGCCAGTAGTTGTCGGCCTTGTCGCGGCGCTGGATCCGCTCCTCGGGGACGTAGCGCTTCCAGAGCGCGTAGGCCTCGTCGTCGTCGAGGTAGACGGTGGTCCAGAGGCGCCCGGGGTCGAGGCCGTAGCCGCCGTCGTCGACCGATCCCGTCAGGAGGGCCCAGGCGAAGTCGATCGCCCCCTCCTTGAAGTAGTCGCCGAAGGAGAAGTTGCCCGCCATCTGGAAGAACGAGCCGTGCCGCGTGGTCTTGCCGACCTCCTCGATGTCGAGGGTGCGCACGCACTTCTGCACGCTCGTGGCGCGCGGGGAGGGCGGCGGGGCCTCGCCGAGGAAGTACGGCTTGAACGGCACCATGCCGGCGTTGACGAGCAGCAGCGTCGGGTCGTCGGCGATGAGGGACGCCGACGGGACGACGGTGTGCCCCCGGGCCTCGAAGTGCGCGAGGAACCGGCGGCGGATCTCGGCGGAGTTCACCGGACGTCTCGCGGCACGTCGGGCTCCAGGCCGCCCGTGTGGCCGGGGTCGGTGAACTCCGGCATGTCGACGAGGTCGTGGCTGCCGTCGAGGCCGAGCGTGGTGCGCAGCTCCTCCTCGCGCTCGGCCATGCCCTCGCGGACGGCCTCGCCGAAGTCGCGGACGGCGTCACCGAGGCCTCCCAGGGCGCCGATGAGCGACTCCTGCACGCCGGCCGGCGTGAAGCGCTGCGCGGTCTGCGTCAGCTTGCGCACGACGAGCACCCCGGCCACCGCGCCCAGCGCGACGTAGAACAGCCGCCGGCTCACCGGCCCCTCCTCGAGGCCTTGAGCTCGGCCCGGACGCGCTTGTTGACGTCGGCCTCGTGCCGCTTGCCCGCCGCCCGGCGCACGCCGTAGGAGAACGCCGCGACCTTGACCACCGGGCTGCCGAGGGTGGCGGCGAACAGCGACGTCAGCGCGCTGACGTTGCCGGTCATCGACTGCACGTTCGCGGTGATGGCGTCGACGCGGACGAGCTCGCGGTTGACGTGCGTGACGCTCGTCGTGACCTCGCCCAGCAGCGGGATGGTCTGGTCGGTGATGCCCTTGACCAGCCGCTGCGTCTCCTCGACCGTCTTGCGCAGCTTGAGGACGATGTAGGTCAGCGCCAGCATGAGGAAGGCGAACGCCACCGCGGCGACGAGCGCCGCGGCCTGGCCCCAGGTGAGCACGTCAGTGCCTCTCGGTCGAAGGTGACCCGTGAGCGTCGAGCTCGTCGGGCGTCGGGAGTGCGGGGTTGCAGCGGGGTCGGAAGCCGGCGGCGACGTCCTCCGGGACCACCCCGCGGCGCCCGCGCAGGACCTCGCGCAGGCCCGCGAGCCGCTCGCCGGCGACGCGCTCGACCCCCAGGCCGCCGGGCGAGTAGTACTCCCGCCCCACGACCGGGTCGGGCGCGTACTGCTGCGCCACGACCCTCCCCGGGAAGTCGTGAGGGTATCGGTACCCCTCGTGCCCGAGCGCCTTCGCCCCGCGGTAGTGGGCGTCGCGCAGGTGCGGCGGCACCGAGCCGGTGCGCCCGGCCCGGACGTCGGCCAGGGCGGAGTCGATGCCTGCGATGACGGCGTTGCTCTTGGGCGCCAGCGCCAGGTGGACCGTGGCCTGCGCGAGGTTGATGCGGGCCTCGGGCATGCCGATCAGCTCGAGGGCCTGCGCCGCCGCCACGGCGACCTGCAGCGCCGAGGGGTCGGCCATGCCGATGTCCTCGCTGGCGTGCACCACGAGCCGCCGGGCGATGAAGCGGGGGTCCTCCCCCGCCTCGACCATGCGCGCGAGGTAGTGCAGGGCGGCGTCGACGTCGGAGCCGCGGATCGACTTGATGAAGGCGCTGATGACGTCGTAGTGCTGGTCGCCGTCGCGGTCGTAGCGGACGGCGGCGCGGTCGACGGCCCGCTCGAGGTCGGCGAGGGTCAGCACCTCCCCGACGGCGGCCGCCTCCAGCGCGGTCAGGGCACGACGGGCGTCGCCGCCGGCCAGCCGGACCAGGTGGTCCTCCGCCTCCGGCTCGACGCGCACCCGCCCGCCGAGCCCGCGCTCGTCCTCGACGGCCCGGCGGACCAGCGTGCGGACGTCGTCGTCGGTGAGCGGCTGGAGCGACAGCAGCAGGCTGCGCGACAGCAGCGGCGAGATGACGCTGAAGAAGGGGTTCTCCGTGGTGGCCGCCACGAGGGTGACCCAGCGGTTCTCCACGCTCGGGAGCAGCGCGTCCTGCTGGGTCTTGGAGAAGCGGTGCACCTCGTCGACGAACAGCACCGTCTGCGCGCCGGTGTCGCCGAGCGCCCGCCGCGCCTCGTCGACGACCTGCCGCACGTCCTTCACGCCGGCCGTCACCGCCGACAGCTCGCGGAAGCGGCGCCGCGTCGAGGAGGCGATGAGGTAGGCCAGCGTGGTCTTGCCCGTGCCGGGCGGCCCCCAGAGGACGACGCTCAGCGGCGCGTCGCCCTCGACGAGGCGCCGCAGCGGCGCCCCCGGTCCGAGCAGGTGCTGCTGCCCGACGACCTGGTCGAGCGTGCGGGGGCGCATGCGCACCGCCAGCGGGGCGACCCGCGCCTCGGCCGTGCGCTCGGCGTCGTCGAACAGCGACTCGGCCTCCACCCCGCGGACCCTACGACCCCTCGGCCTCGTCGCGGAACGACCAGCGCTTGTTCGCCACGAACTGGGACACGACGACCACCGGCACGGAGACGAGCTTGGCCACCAGCTCCGAGAGCCCGAGGGCGAGCAGCCCCTGCAGCGACAGGGCCGCCACGAGCAGCCCCAGCAGGCCCACCGTGACGAACCGGCGCCCGTGGACGAGGTTGAGCGAGGTGCCGAAGTTCAGCTTCGCGTTCAGGACGTAGTTGTTGAGGATGCCGGCCAGCGTCGACAGGACGGTGGCGGGCACCGGCGCGAGGCCCGACCGGACCAGCACGACGAACAGCACCGTGTCGATCGTGACGCCGGTGAGCCCGATGAGCCCGTAGCGGCCGACCGAGGCCGGGCCGAACAGCCCGGCGAGCCCGGGCCGGGCCGGACCCGCGGTGTCGGGGGCCGACGCCGTCGTCGGAACGCCGGGCGGCGGGACCGGCTCGGGGGTGCCCGTCACGCCGAGCCGACGGGCTGCTGCTGGGCGAGCAGCCGCTGCGCCGCGGCGCGGCCGTCGCGGATCGCGTAGTTGGTGCCGCGGTCCTCCGGGTAGATGTGCGCCATCGTCTGCAGCTGCGCGTTCGCGTACGGCGTCGACGTCGGCGGCAGGTACTCGGAGTAGCCCCGCTCGGTGACCGGCTGGGCGTAGCGGGCGCGCCAGGTGCGGGCCTCGCGGATCCAGCTGCGGTCGAAGTCGGGGAACATGCGCTGCAGGTGGCCGAGCGCGAAGTCCAGGTACTCCTCGTCGGTCATCGACCACTCGGGCTCGTCGACGTCGAGGTAGCGCGACAGGTAGGCGATGCGGTCGCCGCCGTAGTGCGCCGGGCTGTCGAAGTTGGTGTGCTCGATGACCCCGACGAACGGGAAGCCCGGGTCGTTGACGTTGAGCCAGTAGGTCTCCGACAGGCTGCGCGTCAGGCGCAGCACCAGGCAGAGGTTGCCGAGGTGGTTGACCCGGCGCAGCTGCGCCAGCCAGTCCTGCGGCCCGGCGCCGTCGAACAGGTCGGCGGTCTGCTCGAAGGCGCAGGTGAACAGGAACGCGTCCGCCTCGACGTCGCCCTCGCTCGTGCGCAGGCGGACGACGCGGTCGCCCTCGGTCTCGACGCCGGTGACCGACACCCCGGTGCGGACCTCGCCGCCGCGGGCGCGGACGTCGTCGGCCACGGCGGAGGCCAGCCGGCCGAAGCCGCCCTTGAAGTAGGCGAGCTCCTCGCCGCCCTTGCTGTTGCGGGTGCTGCCGCGCAGGACGAGCTTCTTCCACATCCAGACGGCGTTGACCTCGTCGGCGTACTTGCCGAACTTGGCCCGCACGAGCGGCTCCCAGACGCGGGCGTAGGCCTGCCGGCCGCACAGCGGCTCGAGCCACTCGCGGATGGTGAGGTGCTCGATGGCCTTCCAGTCCTGGACCTTGCGCACCTTGAGGGTGGACAGGCCCAGCTTGATCCGGTCGCGGAGCGGGATGGCGCTGAAGCGCAGCAGGTCGAGCGGCGTCGACAGGCGCCAGATGCGCCCGTTGAGGTACATGCCGGTCCGCGACGGCATCGTGACGACGTCGCCGTCCATGCCGAGCTCGCTGACGAGCTCCGGCACGTGCCGGTCGTTGGTGAACCAGTGGTGGTAGAACTTCTCGACCTCGACGCCGTCACCGAAGGTGAACGTGCCGCCGAGCCCGCCGACACCGGGGTCCTGCTCGAGCACCACGACGCGGCGGCCCGCCCGGGCCAGGGTCATGGCAGCGGTCAGGCCGGTGAAGCCGGCACCGACGACGGCCACGTCGAAGCGGTCGGACACAGCACTCCCTCGTTCGTCTTCGTCGGGCGGCACGCTCGGCCGGACCGGCCGGGAGGACCGGCCGGGCAGCGCTGACGCCCGCCCGCCGGGGCACGCCCCTGCCACCACTGTACGGGGCCGGTCCCGCTCGCAGCGGCGCCGCGCCGCGCCGTCGGCAGCGGGCGCGGGCTCCCCCGGCCCTACCGTGGAGGGCGTGCCGCACCGCCGGCACCGCCGCCCGGGACCGCCGGGCGGGACCCGAGGAGGAGCTGCTCCGTGCTGACCCAGACCCTGAGCGTGGTCGTCCCGGTGTACCGGGCGGGGCCCGCTCTCCGGGAGACCGTGCGCGAGCTGCTGGAGGTGTCCGAGGGGTTCCGCGTCGCCGACTCGATCTCGCTGGTCCTCGACGAGGTGGTCCTGGTCTGCGACAACCCGGCGCTGCCGGCCGCCGAGCGGCAGGCCGTCCGGGACCTCGAGGCGCTCGACCCCCGCGTGCGGACGGTCTGGCTGGCGCGCAACTACGGCCAGCACCCCGCGACGGTCGCCGGCATCGTGTCGACCAACGGCGACTGGCTCGTCACCATGGACGAGGACGGCCAGCACGACCCCGCGCAGATCCCCGCGATGCTGCGCACGGCCGCCGAGACCGGCCGACCGCTCGTCTACGCGCGACCCACCAACCCGCCGCCGCACGGCGCGCTGCGCAACGCGGCGTCCCGCACGGCCAAGGCGGTGTTCCGCGGGCTGTCCGGCTCGAGCGGCGAGTTCCACAGCTTCCGCCTCGTCGAGGGCTCGCTGGCCCGCTCGGCCTGCGCCTACATGGGCGACAACGTCTACCTCGACGTCGCGATGCTCTGGACCTGCGGCGACGGCGCCCACTGCCCGATGCGCATGCGCGACGAGGGGTCGGCGTCGAGCTACCGGGCCCGCACGCTGCTCAGCCACTTCTGGCGCATGGTGCTGTCGACCGGCACCCGGCCGCTGCGCCTCATCGCCGCCGCGGGCGTCCTCGTGGCGCTGCTGGGCGTCGTCGTGGCCGCGTACGTGGCGCTGCGTCGCCTCACCGGCGAGTTCCCGGCGCCGGGCTGGACGTCGGTGATGGTGGCCCAGCTGCTGCTGGCCGGCGGCCTGTTCGTCAGCCTGGCGGTGCTGGCCGAGTACGTCGGCTTCGCTGTGCGCAACGCCATCGGCAAGCCGCTGTACGTGACGGCCGACCACGTCGACAGCAGGGTCCTGCACGTCCTGCAGCGGGCGCTCGACGAGGTCCCGGCGCCCGTCCCCGCTCGGTGAGGCACCTGCTCCTCGGCGGCGGCGGCCTGCTCGGCAGCGGCTTCCGGGAGGTCCTGGCCGCTCAGGGCGCCGACGTCGTCCGGCTGCGGCCGGACTGGCGCGACCCCGTCGCGCTCGGGCCCGCGCTCGAGCAGCAGCTGGTGGCCGGGCTGTCCGCCCCCGGACCGGTCACGGTCGTCTGGGCCGCCGGCGTCGGGCACGTCGGCGCCTCCGCCGACGACATGCTGGCCGAGACGACGGCGGTGCGCGCCCTGCGGGCGGCGCTGCAGCGGGCCGGCTCCCCCGACGTGACCGTGCTGTTCGCCTCGTCCGCCGGCGCGCTGTTCGCCGGCCACGGCGACGGCCTCATCGACCCGGGCAGCACGCCCACCCCGGTGAGCCCCTACGGCCGGGCCAAGCTCGACCAGGAGGGCCTGCTCGCCGAGGTGGCCGACGCCGTCGGGTGCCGCGTCGTGCTCACCCGCATCAGCAACCTCTACGGCCTGACCGGCGGGCGACTGACCTCCCGCGGCCTGATCGCCACGGCCGTGCGCGCCACCCGGCTGCGGCAGCCGATGACCGTCTACGTCCGGCAGGACACCCGGCGCGACTACGTCTACGCCCGTGACGCCGCGGCCCTCGGGCTGCGCGCCGCGGCCGCCGCGCCCCCCGGCGCGAGCACCGCGCTGGTGTGCGACGGCTCGACCCGGTCGGTGGCCCAGGTGCTGGGGGTCGTCCGGTCGGTGTGCGGCCGCAAGGTGCCGGCGGTGTTCGCCGAGCGCCC
>DATMKB010000003.1:0-11731 GCA_035553635.1 Mycobacteriales bacterium | reverse complement strand
CGACATCCGGTGGTTGACGCCGCCGCCGCAGCGCACCGCGTGCTTCTCCAGCACGCGCAGGCCCGGGGTGGTCTTGCGGGTGTCGCGCACGTGCGCGCCGGTGCCCTCGACGGCGTCGGCCCAGCGGCGGGTCAGGGTCGCGACGCCCGAGAGGTGGCACAGCAGGTTGAGCGCGCTGCGCTCGGCGGTGAGCAGCACGCGCACCGGTCCGCGGACCTCCAGCACGACGTCGCCGGGCTGCACGCGCGTGCCGTCGGGCACGCGCGAGAGGTGCTCCACCTGCCCGACGGCGTCGAGCACCGCCATCGCGACACCGACGCCCGCCACCACCCCTTCGGCGCGCGAGGCGAAGGCGGCGGTGCCGACGAGGTCCGCGGGCACGGTCGCGGCGCTCGTGACGTCCTCGCCGCCGGCGAGGTCCTCCTCCACCGCGGCGCGCGCGAGCGCCGCGACGGCGTCCGCGTCGAGGTCGGCGTCGGCGAGCGCCGCCAGGGTCTCCGGGCTCATCGCGCGACCTCCAGGGGGACGGGCTCGAAGCGGGTGCCGTCGAGCGTGGTGACGAGGTGGCCGCGCCACGCGTCGTCGGCGTCGGGGTGGTCCTCGCGCCAGTGCGCGCCGCGGGTCTCCTCGCGCCGCGACGCCGCGGCCACCAGCGCCCGTGCCACGGCGAGCAGGCCGGTCGTCTCCCACGCGGCGGGGCACGGCTCGTCGCTGGTGCGCGTCGCGAGGCCGTCGAGCACGGCGGAGGTGGCGGCCAGCGACGCGGCGCTGCGCAGCACGCCCGCGCCCGCCGTCATGGCGCGCGCCAGCTCCGCGCGCGCGGACGGGTGCACGAGCACCTGCTCCTCGCGCGCCGGCACGGGCGGCGCCGCCGGCGGGAGCGCGCGCTCGAGGTCCTCGCCGATGCGGGCGGCGAAGACGAGCCCCTCGAGCAGGCTGTTCGACGCGAGCCGGTTGGCGCCGTGCACGCCGGTGCACGCCACCTCGCCGCAGGCGTAGAGCCCTGGCACCGACGTGCGGCCGACGAGGTCGGTGCGCACGCCGCCGCTCGCGTAGTGCGCGGCCGGCGCGACGGGGACGGGCTCGACGGCGGGGTCGACGCCGGCCTCGCGGCAGCGGGCGACGATGGTCGGGAAGCGGCGCTCGAGGAGCTCGGCGCCGAGGTGCGTCGCGTCGAGCAGGACGTGGTCGGTGCCGAGCGCGCGCATCCGGCGGTGGATCGCCTTGGCGACGACGTCGCGCGGAGCGAGGTCCGCGAGCGGGTGGTCGGCCGGCGTGATGACCCGCGCGCCGGTGGCGTCGACGAGCACCGCGCCCTCGCCGCGCACCGCCTCGCTGACGAGGAACTGCTGCCCCTCCGAGGGCCCGAGCCACAGGGCGGTGGGGTGGAACTGCACGAACTCGAGGTCGGCCACCTCGGCACCCGCGCGCAGCGCCAGCGCGACGCCGTCGCCGGTGCTCACCGAGGGGTTCGTCGTCGACGCGTACACCTGGCCGAGGCCGCCGGTGGCGAGCACGACGGCGCGCGCGTGCACCGCACCGACGCCGTCCTCGGTGCCCTCGCCGAGCACGTGCAGCGTCACCCCGGCGGCGCGCCCGTCGGCGGTGCGCAGGAGGTCGAGCACGAGCGCGTGCTCGACGAGCCGGATGCGCGGGTGGTCGCGCACGGCGGCCACGAGCGCGCGCTGCACCTCGGCACCGGTGGCATCGCCGCCGGCGTGCACGATGCGGTCGCGGTGGTGGCCGCCCTCGCGGGTGAGCTGCAGCGCGCCGGACGGGTCGCGGTCGAACGCGGCGCCGAGTGCGATGAGCTCGTGCAGCCGCTGCGGCCCCTCGGTGGTGAGCACCCGCACGGCGTCGACGTCGCAGAGGCCGACGCCGGCGACGAGGGTGTCCTGCAGGTGGTCCTCGGGGCTGTCGTCGGGCGCGAGCGCCGCGGCCACGCCGCCCTGCGCCCAGCGGGTGCTGCCGGCGTCGACGAGCACCTTGGTGACCAGCAGCACCGAGCCGGCCCGGGCGGCGTGCAGCGCCGCCGTCAGGCCGGCCACCCCCGAGCCCACCACGACGACGTCCGCGGACGTCGTCCAGCCGGGCTCGGGCGCGAGGAGCCGCTGGGCCGTGCCCACCTACGCGGCGGGGTACGCGGCGTCGCCGCGCACGAGCTCGCTGCCGGGCAGCGCCTCGGCCGGGTCGCCGCCGGTGCCCACCACGCGGTTCTCGCTGTCGACGAAGACGACGCGCGGCGAGCGCGTGCGCGCCTCCACGTCGTCCATGACGCCGTAGGCGATGAGGATGACGAGGTCGCCGACGTGCACCAGGCGCGCGGCGGCGCCGTTGATGCCGATGACGCCGCTGCCCCGCGGGCCGGGGATGACGTAGGTCTCCAGGCGCGCGCCGTTGGTGATGTCGACGATCGCGACCTTCTCGCCGGGCAGCAGGTCGGCGGCGTCGAGCAAGTCCTGGTCGACGGTCACCGAGCCGACGTAGTGCAGGTCGGCCTGGGTCACCGTCGCGCGGTGGATCTTCGCGGTCAGCATGGTGCGGAGCACGGTCAGGAGCCTTCCTGCAGCGGGACGTCGACGGTGAGGTTGTCGATGAGGCGGGTGGTGCCGACGCGCGCCGCGACGACGACGAGCGTGCCGGACGGGTCGGGGGCGAACGTCGTCGGGTCGACGCGCTCGAGGTAGTCGGTGGTCAGGTCCTCGCCGTCGAGGACCGCGCGCCCGGCGGACACGTCGCCGGTCTCGGCGACGGCGCGCAGCGCCCGGCTGAGCGCGAGCGCCGTGGCGCGCTCGCCGTCCGAGAGGTAGCGGTTGCGGCTCGACAGCGCGAGCCCGTCCGCCTCGCGCACGGTCGGCACCCCGACGACCTCCACCGGCACGTCGAGGTCGCGCACCATGCGGCGGATGCAGGCCAGCTGCTGGGCGTCCTTCTCGCCGAACAGGGCGACGTCGGGCCGGACGAGGTGCAGGAGCTTGAGCACCACGGTCAGGACGCCGTCGAAGTGGCCCGGACGGTGCGCGCCCTCGAGCACGTCACCGAGCGGCCCGGCGCTCACCCGCACCAGCGGCTCGGCCGGGTAGACGACGTCGGGCGTCGGGGTGAAGACGAGGTCGGCGCCGTTCTCGGCGGCGAGCGCGAGGTCGGCGTCGAGGGTGCGCGGGTAGCGGTCGAGGTCCTCGCCGGGCCCGAACTGCAGCGGGTTGACGAAGACGGTGAGCACGACGCTGTCGGCCCGCTCGCGCGCCGCGCGAACGAGGGAGGCGTGCCCCTCGTGCAGCGCGCCCATCGTCATGACGACGGCCACCCGGCCAGGCAGCGCGGCGCGCGCGGCGGCGAGCTCCTCGCGGGTGCGCGCGACGGTGACGGTGGGCGCGGTCACGACCGGCCGCCGGCGGGGGCGGTGCCGAGCACCTCGAGCAGGGCGCCCGCGCGGGTCGGGTCGAGCAGGCCCGCGCCCAGCGCCCGGTCGGCGGTGAGCCGCGCCATGGCGAGGTACGACGGCAGGACCTCCGGCGCGACGGCGGCGAGCACGTCGAGGTGCGCCCGGACGGTGCCGGCGTCGCCGCGCGCGACCGGCCCGGTGAGGGCGGCGTCGCCCCGCTCGAGGGTGCCGGCGAGCGCCGCGTCGAGCAGCGGGGCGAGCACGCGGTCGGGCCGCTCCGCGCCCGCCTCGCGCAGCAGGTCGGCCGAGCTCGCGACGAGCGCCGTGAGGTGGTTGGCCGCGTGCGCGAGGGCCGCGTGCCACAGCGGCCGGCGCTCCTCGGGCACCCGCTCGAGAAGACCGCCGAGCTCGAGGACGAGCGCCTGCGCGACGGGCAGGGCGGCGTCGGAGCACGTGACGCCCCAGGCAGCGCCGACGAGCCGGTGCAGGTCGGCGGAGGTGCCGGAGAACGGGAGCACCGGGTGCAGGGCGAGCGGCACGGCGCCGGCGCGCCGGGCCGGCTCCAGCACCGCGAGCCCGTGCCGGCCGCTGGTGTGCGCGACGAGCTGCCCGGGCCGGAGCGACCCCGTGGCGGCCAGGCCGGCGACGAGCTCGGGCAGCGCGTCGTCGGGCACGGTGAGCAGCACGAGGTCGGCGTCGGCCGGCACGAGGTGCGCCGGCACGAGGCGGGAGGACGGCAGCAGCGCCGCGGCGCGGGACCGCGAGGCGGCGGAGACGGCGCTCGCCGCGACGACGCGGTGGCCGGCCGACTCGAGCGCGGCGCCGAGCACGGCACCGACGCGGCCGGTGCCGACGACGCCGACCGCGAGGCGCGGCGGCACGACAGGGGAGGTCATGAGGGCGTTCCAGTCCTGACGGAGGTACCGGACGTGTGCGCGACCAGCGTGGTGCCCCGGGCCGTCCGCGTCCACTCCCTGTGGCCGGGATCACGGCTGGCAGCCTGGGGGCGTGCGGCCGTGGCGGGAGGCGTGGGACGACGCCCTGTACGGGCCCGGCGGCTTCTTCGTCCGCGAGGCGCCGGCCGACCACTTCGCGACGTCGGTGACGGCCTCCCCCGTCCTCGCGGAGGCGGTGCGGGTGCTGGCGGGCCGCGTCGACGACGCGCTCGGCCGGCCCGACCCGTTCGACGTCGTCGACCTCGGCGCGGGACGGGCCGAGCTGCTGCAGGCGCTGCCGGACGTGCCGGCGCGCTGGCGGTTGACGGCGGTGGAGCGCGCGCCGTCCCCGGCCCTGCGCGGGGTGCGGTGGCTCGCGGAGGTCCCGCCGACCACCGGGCTGCTGCTCGCCCACGAGTGGCTCGACGCCGTCCCGCTCGACGTCCTGGACGGCGACCGGCTGGTGCTCGTCGGCGCGGACGGCGGCGAAGAGGCCGGGCCGCTCGCCCCCGCCGACGTGCGGGCCTGGGCGGACCGCTGGTGGCCCGGCGGCGGGCGGGTCGAGGCGGGGCTCGCGCGCGACCGGGCGTGGGCGGCCGCGGTGGCGCGGGTCGAGCGCGGGCTCGCGGTGGCCGTCGACTACGGGCACGCGCGCGACGACCCGCGCTTCGGGCCGCGCCGTCCGACGCTCACCGGCTACCGCGCGGGGCGGGCGGTGCGGCCCGTGCCGGACGGCTCGTGCGACGTCACCGCGCACGTGGCGCTCGACGCGTGCGCCGCCGCCACCGGCGCCCGGCTGCTCGACCAGCGCACCGCCCTGCGGGCCCTCGGCGTCGACGGGCGGGTGCCGGCCGAGCCGACCGCCGCAGGGCTCCAGCGGGCGTCCGCCGCGGCCCGGCTGCTCGACCGCGCCGGCGCCGGCGGGTTCGGCTGGCTCGTGCAGGAGGTCGGGGTGACCGGCACCCTGCCGGGGTGACTCCAGAACTGCACCCACCGGTGGGTGCAGTTCTGGAGCACCCCGGCGAGCGTGGTGGACTGCTGGCGTGAGGCGGGAGCTGCTGGCGGGCGTCGGCCCCGGCGCCCTCGCCGAGGCCGACCTCGTGCTCGACCTCGGGCCGCAGCACCCCACCACCCACGGCGGCCTGCAGCTCGCGCTCGTGCTCGAGGACGACGTCGTGGTGCGGGCCGAGCCGGTGGTCGGCTTCCAGCACCGCGGCGCCGAGAAGCTCTTCGAGGTCCGCGACTACCGGCAGGCCCTCGTGCTCGCCGACCGGCACGACTGGCTCTCGGCGTTCACCAGCGAGCTCGGCCTGGCGCTGGCCGTGGAGCGGGCGCTCGGCCTCGAGCTGCCGCCCCGCGCGGCGGTGCTGCGGGTGGTGCTCGCCGAGCTGCAGCGCGTCGCCGCGTCCCTGCTCTTCCTCGGCGGCCTGCGGCTCGACGGCGACCCCGACGCCGTGCACGGGCTGGCCGAGCGCGAGGCGGTGCTGCGGGTGCTCGAGGAGCACACCGGCGGGCGCATCCACCCGATGGCGAACGCCGTCGGCGGGCTGAAGCAGGACGTGCCGGCCGGCTGGCCGCAGCGGGTGCGCGACGTCGTGGCGCGGGTGCGCGCCGGCCTCCCGGCGCTGCGCGACCTCGTCGACGGCGCCGACCACCTGCGCGGCGTCGGGGTGCTCGACCCGGCGGCGGCGAAGGCGCACGGCGCGACGGGGCCCGTGGCCCGGGCCTCCGGCGTCGACGTCGACCTGCGGCGCGACGACCCCTACCTCGCCTACGACCGGCTGCCCCTCGAGGTGGTGACCGCCACCGCCGGCGACGCGTGGTCGCGCACCGACGTGCTGCTGCGCCAGCTCGAGCCGTCGCTGGTGCTCGTCGAGGCCGGCCTGGACGACCTGCCGCCGGGCGAGGTGTCGGTGCGGCTGCCCAAGACCGTCCGTGCCCCCGAGGGCACCGCGCACGCCTGGACCGAGAGCACGAGCGGCGTCTCGGGCTGGTACCTCGTCTCGCGAGGTGGCGTCACGCCCTGGCGGCTGGCCATGCGCACGGCGTCGTCGGCGCACGCGAGCCTGCTGCCGGTGCTGCTCCCCGGCACCCGCCTGCGTGACGTGGCGTCCGTCCTGGGCACCCTGTTCCTCGTGGTCGGGGACATCGACAAGTGACGCTCGACGTCCTCGACTGGCGGCGCCGCACCGCGGCGCTCTACGAGCTGGTGCGCGCGGAGATCTACCCGGAGGTCGCGCACGCCGGCTGGGCGGCCACCCGCGAGGAGCTGTTCCGCACCCACCCGGCCTCGCCGGTGCGCGACCCGTCCTACGACCTCCCGGTCGCGCCGTACGACGCGCAGTGGCGCGCCGAGGTGGCGCTCGAGCCCGCGCCGCCGGCGAGGATCGAGATCCCCACCGGCACCGACGGCGTCGTGCCGTTCGAGCGGCTCGGCGTGCTGCGCACGCCGTGGGGCGACCTCGACGCCTGGTGGCTGGCGAGCTACGGCGGCGGCGTCTGGGTGCCGGTGCGCGACCGCACGAGCGGCAGCGCCACGTACGGCGGCGGGCGGTACCTGCTCGACACCATCAAGGGCGCCGACCTCGGCAGCACCGCCGACGGCCGGCTCGTGCTCGACCTCAACTTCCTCTACGCGCCGAGCTGCGCGCACGACGAGGCGTGGGCCTGCCCCCTCGCCCCGCCCGGCAACGTGCTCGACGTCGAGGTGCTCGCCGGCGAGCTGTCCCGCTAGAGGAAGGCGGCCGGGTCGAAGTCGTCGAGGTCGATGATGCGCAGCCGCGGCAGCGGGATGTTGAAGGCGCGGGCGTCGTCCTCGAGGTCGTAGACCTGCAGGCCGCGCGCGGCGAGCTCGGCGTAGCGGGTGCTCACCATCTCGCGGAAGCCGAGCAGCGCCACCGATCGCGACCCGTCGAGCAGCGCGGTGACCTCGTCGAGGAAGTCGCCGTCGTGCGAGCCGAGGACGACGTGCCCGTCGGTGCCGGCGATCGCCCGCAGCATCCGCTGGATGCCGACGTCGACCACCTTGACGCCGGGCGGTCCCGACAGCGGCACCGGCCGCAGGCCGAGCGCGTTGAGCGCCTGGACGAAGCCCATCGGCAGCGTGCCGGCGCTCGCGTTGAGGAAGAACAGCGCCTTGACGGGCCGGCCCCACGTGCGCGCGGCGAAGTCGACGACGCGCTCCCAGCGCGGGCGCTCCTCCGGCTGCGGCTTGCGCTGCAGCAGGTTGGTGCCGAGCGTCGCGTCGAGGTTCTCGCCGTCGAGCAGCAGGTAGGTGACCGGTCCGCCCGCCGCCGTCGTCACGCCGCTACTCCAGCGTCGACAGCGAGCCGTCGGACGAGAAGACGAGGCCGACCTGGATCCGGCCCTGCTTCAGCGCGGTCTTCGTGAGCGGGCCGCCGGCGTCGAGGCTGACGAAGTCGTCGAACTCGATGCCGTACGTCGACTCCAGGCCCGGCTGGCAGAACGGCCGCTCGGGGCACTCCGGCGGACCGCCGAGCACGAGCTCGCCCTCGTAGTCGGCGAGGTCGGACAGCGTGCGCAGGCCGTTCTCCTCGGCGAACTCGCGGGTGACCGCGAACGCGTTCTGGTCCTGCGCCGCCGACGGCTCGAGCACCGTGAGGCCGACCGACTCGGCCAGCGGCCGCAGCGCCTCGACCGTCTCCTCGAGGTCGCCGCTCGCGACGGCCTCGGCGTCGGGGCCGTTCTGGCGCTTGTTGAGGTACTCGGTGAAGGTCCCGACGTACTCGGGGAAGACGGTGAGCTCGCCGCGCTCGAGCGCCGGGCCGTAGAGCTCGCGGTTGGTGACGTTGCGGACCTCGGCGTCGAAGCCGGCGCCCTCGAGGGCGATGGCGTAGAGGTTCGCGAGGATCTGGCTCTCGCTGAAGTTCGCCGCGCCGACGACGACGCTGCCGGTGCCCTGCATCGCGACGACGCCCTCGCCGAGGCCCTTCTCGTCGGCGTACTCCTCGGCGACCCGCACGGGGCTGGTGCGCTCGAGGTCGGCGCGCCGGTTGAGCGCGATGAGGTCCTCGGTGGTGAGCGCCTCCGACACCGCGTTGAGCGCGGCGCGCAGCGGCTCGGTCGCGGCCTCGGTCTGCACGACGGGCACGACGTTGTCGACCGTCTGCAGGTTCTGGTCGTCCTCGAGGACGACGAGGTCGTCGGGGTTGCCGGCCGAGGCGGTGGTCGGCTCGCCGCTGGACCGCGGCCCGACGATCTCCTCGACGTTGTTGGTGCCGCAGCCGGCGACCGTGAAGGCCAGCGCAGCGGTCAGCAGCAGTGCTCGGGGTGCGCGCACGGTGGTCCGCCTCCTGTGTCCCGGCGCCCGGGCGGCGCCGCGTGTCCGGCGGGCAGGGCCCGCAGCGGACATCCCACCACAGGCCCGGCTACACCTGCCCGGGGGCGATCCCCGTGGCCACGGGCGGGCGGCGGCCCGGGCCCGGCTCGACCCGGCGCTGCACCGCCCCCAGCGAGACCTCGACGAGCAGCGCGAGCAGCGCGACGAGCACGCCGCCGCCGGCCGCCATCGCGAGGTCGCCGCGGCCGAAGCCGTCGGCGATGAAGCGGCCGAGCCCGCCGCCCCCGACGTACGCCGCGAGGGTGGCCGTGGCCACCACCTGCACCGACGCCGTCCGGATGCCGGCGAGCACGAGCGGCAGGGCGAGCGGGAGCTCGACCCGCCGCAGCACCTGCCAGCCCGACATCCCCATGCCCCGCGCGGCCTCCCGGGCGTCGCGGTCGACGTCGCGCACGCCGACGTAGGCGTTGGTGAGCACCGCGGGCACCGCGAAGAGCACGAGCGCGACGACGGTGGCGCGGTCGCCGAACCCGACCGGCGTCGCGACCAGCAGCACGAGGACGGCGAACGTCGGCACCGCCCGGGAGGCGTTCGCGAGGCCGACCACGAGCAGCCCCCCGCGCCCGACGTGCCCGAGCCACAGCGCGAGCGGCAGGGCGAGCACCATCGCGAGGAGCACCGCCGAGCCCGAGACGACGAGGTGCTCGACGAGCCGCGCGGGCACCCCGGACGACCCCGTCCAGGTCTCGCCGTCGAGCAGGAAGGCGGCGGTGTCGGCGACCAGGCTCACCGGCGCGCCCACGGGGTGAGCAGCCGCTCGGCGCCGAGCAGCAGGGCGTCCGCGACGAGGGCGAGCAGCACGCAGAGCACCGTCGCGGTGAAGATCTCCGCGCGGTAGAGGTTGTTGTTGAACCCCGAGAAGATGAGCTGCCCCAGCCCGCCGTGCCCGACGACGACGCCGACCGTCACGAGCGCCACGGTCGACACGGTCGCGACCCGCAGGCCCGCCACCACGGCCGGCAGGGCCAGCGGCAGCTCTACCCGCAAGAGCATCCGCACCGGTCCGACGCCCATCCCCCGGGCGGCCTCCTTGACGTCGGCCGGCACGCCGGAGAGGCCGGCGAGCAGGTTCCGCACGAGCACCAGCAGCGTGTACGCCGTCAGGCCGATGACCACGGTGGTGGCGGTCAACCCGGTGTACGGCGCCAGCACGGCGAACAGGGCGAGCGACGGCACGGTGTAGAGGAACCCGGTGAAGCCCACCACCGGCGTCTCGAGCCGCCGGAACCGGCGGGCGAGCAGCGCCAGCGGCACCGCGAGGAGCAGCCCGAGCGCGACGCTCACGAGGGTCAGCGTGACGTGCTGGCGGGTGGCGGCGAGGATGGCGTCCGCGTTGTCCCGCACGTAGTCGACGCTGATCCACGGGTTGGGGAACTCGTCCTGCGCCAGCACCGGATCAGCCGTGAGGAGCACCCGTGCACGCTAGCCCCGAGCCGACCATCCGGCTCGACGCCGTCCGCAAGACGTACGCGGACGGCACGACCGCCGTGCACGAGCTCTCCCTCGACGTCCGCAAGGGCGAGCGGTGCGTGCTCGTCGGGCCGTCCGGCTGCGGCAAGACGACGACCATGAAGATGGTCAACCGGCTCGTGGAGCCGACGAGCGGGCGCGTGCTGCTGGACGGCGAGGACGTCGCCGGCCTCGACCCGGTGCAGCTGCGGCGCCGCGTCGGCTACGTCATCCAGCAGGTCGGGCTCTTCCCGCACCAGACCGTGCGGACGAACGTCGCGACGGTCCCGTCGCTGCTCGGCTGGGACAAGGCGCGCACCCGCACGCGCGTCGACGAGCTGCTCGAGCTGGTCGGCCTCGACCCGTCGGTGCACGGCCCGCGCTACCCCTCGGAGCTGTCCGGCGGGCAGCGCCAGCGCGTCGGCGTCGCCCGGGCGCTCGTCGCCGACCCGCTCGTGCTGCTCATGGACGAGCCGTTCAGCGCGGTCGACCCGGTGGCCCGCGAGCGGCTGCAGACGGAGTTCCTGCGCGTGCAGCGCGAGCTCGGCACCACCGTCGTGCTCGTGACGCACGACCTCGACGAGGCGGTGCGGCTCGGCGACCGGATCGCGGTGCTGCGCGACGGCGGCCACCTCGAGCAGTACGCCGACCCGGCGACGCTGCTCGGGGCGCCGGCGAACGACTACGTCGCCGGCTTCGTCGGCAGCGACCGGGCGGTCAAGCGCCTGCAGGTGACGCCGATCGACCTGGCCCACCTCGAGCCGCTGGACGGTGCCGCGGCCCGGACCGTGCGCAGCGACGCGCCGCTCGCCGAGGCGCTGGCGGCGCTGCTCGAGGCGCCGGACGGCCGCGTGACCGTCGTCGACGCCGACGGCCGCGCGCTCGGGGCGCTGACGCCGCAGTCGCTGCACACCGCCGTGCGGGCGGCGTCCTAGCCCTCGTGGCGCAGGTAGTCGAGGAACCGGGCGCGCAGCAGCGGCTCGTCCTCGGGCGCGAGCGGCGCGCGGCCCATCAGCTCGCGCACGACGAGCACGCCCTCGGCGATGCTGCCGGTGATCGAGCCGGACGAGCCGTCTTCGCCCGCGATGGCGTGCGCGGCCCGCAGGTGCTTCGCGACCTCCCAGACGAAGCCGGGGTCGCGACGGCGCTCGGCCTCGGCGAACGCGCGCTGCCTCAGCTCGTCGGTGGTCAGGCTGTCGAGGTCGCTCACGACGTCGACCCTAGGGCGTCGTCGGGCGGGTCGGGGACGCGGCAGGCCCGCTCGAGCAGCAGCGCGGCGGCGAGCAGCGCCGCCGAGCCGGCGGTGGCCAGCGCCGTCGGGAGCAGGTTGTCGGCGGCGACGGTGAGCTCGTCGGCCCGCAGCGCGGTCCAGCCCAGAAGGCCGGCGTAGCCGCCGAGGAGCAGCGCCCCCGCCGCGGTCGACGCCTTGGCGAGCGCCGCCGCACGCGCGACCTGCAGCGGGTGCAGCGGCCGGCGGCTGCCGGCCCGGTGGCGCACGCGGTCGCGCACGACCTTGGCGAGCACCGCCTCGACGGCGGCGACCAGGCCCAGCGGCACCGCGGCGCCGAGCGGCACCTCCGTCGACGTGCCGAGGCCCGCACC
>DATMKB010000002.1:0-4290 GCA_035553635.1 Mycobacteriales bacterium | reverse complement strand
CCTCGGCGTCCGGTCGGCGCCGCGGCTCACCTGGCCCGGCGCGCTGGCGCTGGAGCTCGACAGCCCCGTCGAGCACTGGGTCCTGTTCGACGAGCGGGACGAGGCGGTGTGCCTCGAGCCGCAGACCGGGCCGCCCGACGCCGTGCACCTCGGCCGCGCCGACGTCGTTCCCGCCGGCGGGGAGCTCGTCCTGCCGCTGACCCTGCGCTGGACCCGGCTCTAGGGTCGGCGCATGGAGACGCGCGTGCTCGGCCGCACAGGACGCCCGGTGTCGGTGGTGGGCCTGGGCTGCTGGCAGCTCGGCGGCGACTGGGGCGACGTCCCCGAGGACGACGCCCTCGCCGTGCTGTCGGCCGCCGTCGACGCCGGCGTCACGCTGCTCGACACCGCCGACGTCTACGGCGACGGCCGCAGCGAGCGCCTCATCGGCCGCTTCCTGCGCGAGCGCGGCGGGCCGGGCGACCTCGTGGTGGCGACCAAGGCCGGTCGCCGTGCCGACCCGCACGTCGCCGAGGCCTACACCCTGGACGCGCTGCGGGCGTGGACCGACCGCAGCCGCGAGGGGCTCGGCGTCGAGCGGCTCGACCTGGTGCAGCTGCACTGCCCGCCCCCCGGCGTGTACGAGGACGACCGCGTCTTCGACGCCCTCGACGTCCTCGTCGAGGAGGGCCGCACGGCCGCGTACGGCGTGTCGGTCGAGACGGTCGACCAGGGCCTGCGCGCGCTCGAGCGGCCGGGCGTCGCCACGCTGCAGGTCATCGTCAACGTCTTCCGGCGCAAGCCGCTCGAGCGGCTGCTGCCCGCGGCGGCGGAGGCCGGCGTCGGCGTGCTGGCCCGGGTGCCGCTGGCCAGCGGGCTGCTCTCCGGGAAGTACGACGAGACCACCGAGTTCGCCGCCGACGACCACCGCAGCTTCAACCGGCACGGCGAGGCCTTCGACGTCGGCGAGACGTTCAGCGGCGTCCCGTACGACGTCGGCATGCGCGCCGCGCGCGAGGTCGCCGCGCTCGCCCGCCGCGAGGAGACGACGGCGCAGCTGGCGCTGCGCTGGCTCGTCGACCAGCCGGGCGTCACCGCGGTCATCCCCGGTGCCCGCTCCCCCGAGCAGGCGCGGACCAACGCCGCGGCCGCCGCCCTTCCCCCGCTCGACGACGCGCGCCTCGACGCCCTCCGCGACGTCTACGACCGGCACGTCCGGGAGCACGTGCACGACCGCTGGTAGCGGCGCCGGGTGGGCGCGGCGTCCCGACGGGGCACCGTGGCTGCATGACCACCCCTCACCAGCCCGGCTGGTACGCCGACCCGGACCGCCCGACCAGCCTGCAGCGGTACTGGGACGGCGAGCGCTGGACCGGCGGCACCCGGCCCACGGGCTACGTCACGCAGCCGGCCGGCACGCCGCCGGTCGCGCCCGGGACGACGGTCGCCGGACCCGGCGCGGCGCCGCGGGAGACGGGAGGACCGGACGCCGCCCGCCGCCGGCTGCGCACCGCGCAGGCGGCCACCGCGGTCGCCGTCGTCGTCGCGCTGGTGGCGCTCGTCGTCCTCGTCCTGGGCTGACAGTGAGGATGTGCGCGAGCCCCGCGGCCGGTCGTCCTGACCCTTGGCCTGACTGACTTCCGGGTCTTCAACGCGATCTGTCGGTCGGCCGGTCCGCGGGGCTCGTGCACTCACCGGACGAGGGTCGTGACCTCATAGGAGCCTGCGTCACCAGGCGCCCATCACTGTCTTGTCCGCTCGCCTCGGCTGGTGCGTGCCGTCCTGCACCCCTGCTGAGGAGAGGAACGGCAATGACCACCATCGCACTCGAGCGCGACACGACGGAAGCGTCAGCTGTGGCCGCGGTCGTCGGCGGTGTCGACACCCACAAGGACACCCACACCGCTGCTGCCCTGGACAGCGCCGGCAGGGTTCTGGGCACCCAAGGGTTCCCGGCCACCGCAGCCGGTTACCGGGCGCTGCTGGCCTGGCTGGAGTCGTTCGGCCGGCTACTGCTGATCGGGGTCGAGGGCACCGGCGTCTACGGCGCCGGCCTGGTCGAGCACCTGCAGCAGCGTGTCCGCCTGGTGGAGATCGACCGGCCCGATCGCAAGAGCCGCCGGTTCGCCGGCAAGTCCGACCCACTGGACGCCGTTGCGGCCGCCCGCGCCGCGCTGGGCCAGGTCCAGACCGGCACTCCCAAGCAGCGCGGCGGCCCGATCGACGCGCTGCGGACGGTGCGGGTCGCGCGGCGCTCGGCGGTCCAGCACCGCGCCACCGTGATGCGGCAGCTCAAGGCGCTGATCGTGACCGCGCCGGACAGCCTGCGCGGGCAACTGCGCGACCTGCCTGACGGTGCGTTGATCCGCACCTGCGCGGCGCTGCGCCCGGCCGTTGGTGACCCGCTGGATGTCGCCGTCGCCGAGCCGCTGGTGGCCAGCAAGGTGGCGCTGCGGTCCCTGGCCCGCCGCTACCAGCAGCTCACCGAGGACATCGCCGAGCTCGACGAGCTCCAGACCCCGCTGGTCGCTGCGCTCAACCCCACCTTGCTGACCCGATGCGGCATCGCCGTCGACGCCGCCGGGCAGCTGCTGGTCACCGCCGGCGACAACCCCGACCGGCTCACCAACGAGGCAGCGTTCGCGGCCCTGACCGGCACGAGCCCCGTCCCGGCCAGCAGCGGCCGGACCCAACGCCACCGGCTCAACCGAGGCGGCGACCGCAACGCCAACTGCACCCTCTACCGGATCGTGCTGTCCCGACTGCGCTACGACCCCCGCACCCGCGAGTACGTCCAACGACGCACCGCCGAAGGGCTCAGCAAGAAGGAAGTCATCCGCTGCCTCAAGCGCTACGTCGCCCGCGAGGTCTACTACGACCTCACAGCATCAACCGCTTGACGATCCATAGGAGCATCGCCGTCACCCGTCCAGCGCTCTTGCACCGCGGCCCCGCCGGGTACGGCCACCGGGAGCGCGGCGAGGGCCGCGGACGGAGGGAGCTCCCGTGTTCAACATCCTCGGACTCGTCGTGGTCGGCCTGGTCATCGGCGTGCTCGCGCGCACCTTCAAGCGGGGACGGCAGGACCTCGGCCTGCTGGGGACGACCCTGCTCGGCATCGCCGGCGCGCTCATCGGCGGCATCGTCGCGAGCGCCCTCGGCACCGGCGACGTGTTCGAGCTGAACGTCCTCGGCTTCGTGGTCGCCGTGGTGGCCGCGGTGCTGCTCGTCGGCGTCGCCGAGAGCCTGTTCGGCAAGCGGCGCTCCCGCGTCTGACGCCGCGGCGGTCCGGCCGCCCGGGGGTCGCGCGACCGGTCACCGCGCCGGGTGCCAGGGTGGGGGGCGGCAGGACCACCGCTCCCCAGGAGGACACGTGCTCGACCTGACCGGCACCTCGTCGATCGTCACCGGAGGTGCCTCCGGCATCGGCGAGGCGACCGTCCGCGCGCTCGCGGCCCGCGGCGCCTCCGTGCTCGTGGTCGACCTGCAGGACGAGAAGGGGCAGGCCGTCGCCGACAGCGTCGGCGGCGGGTACGTGCGCGCCGACGTCTCCGACCACGAGCAGGTCGTGGCGGCCGTCGAAGCCGCCCTCGAGCACGGGCCGCTGCGCACCCTCGTCACCGCCGCCGGCATCGGCTGGGCGCAGCGCACGGTGGGCCGCGACGGCAGCTACGAGAGCGCGCACGACCTCGACGTCTTCCGCAAGGTCCTGACGGTGAACCTCGTCGGCACCTTCAACTGCGTCCGCCTGGCGGCCTCGGCGATGTCGCGCCAGGACCCCGTCGACGCCGACGGCACCCGCGGCGCCATCTGCACGATGGCGTCGGTGGCGGCCTTCGACGGGCAGATCGGCCAGGCCGCGTACTCGGCGAGCAAGGGCGGTGTCGCCGGCATGACGCTCCCCGTCGCCCGCGACCTGTCGGCCGTCGGCGTCCGGCTCAACTGCGTCGCGCCGGGGCTCATCGACACGCCGATCTACGGCGAGGGCGAGGCGTCGGAGCAGTTCAAGGCGAACCTCGGGCGCAACGTGCTGTTCCCGAAGCGGCTCGGCACGAGCGAGGAGCTCGCCAGCATGGTGGTCGAGCTCCTCACGAACAGCTACGCCAACGGCGAGGTGGTCCGCCTCGACGGCGGCATCCGGATGCCGCCGAAGTAGCGCCCCGCGGGCCCGGCGTGACCAACGGCACGGGCCCGGGACCCTGCACGGGCCCGACACTGGTGCTCGTGTTCCGCCACGTCACCCCCGTCCTGCCCGAGCACCTCGGCACCTTCGCCGAGCTCGACCCGACGGCTCCCGGCCGCGGCGGCCAC
>DATMKB010000001.1:0-2481 GCA_035553635.1 Mycobacteriales bacterium | reverse complement strand
GGCGCGAAGAACCGGAACGCGTCGAAGTGCGTGCAGCGCAGCGGCAGGGCCTCGACGAGCGCCGTGGTGGCCTCCTCGCCCAGCCGCAGCGGCAGGCCCGAGTGCCGCACCTGGCTCTGCGGCGTGCGGTGCACCATCGCCCACTCGTGCAGGCCGAAGCAGTCGTAGCGCGCGCGGCGCTCGCCGCTGCGGCGCAGCAGCGACGCCGTCCACGCCGCCGCCCGCACCACGCGGTCCGGGGGAGGAGCCAGCGCCGCTCCGCCCTCGACGGCGACGCCGTGCCGGCCCAGGTCGTGCGGCGCCGCGTCCTCGAGCACGACCCCCCACCCGGGGCTCCACCGCCGCAGCTGCGCGGGCCGGTGCGCGTAGTAGGTGAACAGGAAGTCCTCGACGGCGTGCCGCTCACCGCGCCGCGAGCGCGCTCGGTGGTCGGCGACGAGCGCGTCGGCGCGCGCCTCGTGCGCGTCCCGGCGGGCGCGCCAGACCTGCGACGGGATCACCGGGCCAGGTGCTCCGCGAGCCGGTCGAAGAACGGGCCCTGCGAGGCGAACGCCTTGCGCCGCGCGGTGGCCAGGTCGAACCAGGCCGCGCGGTCGAGCTCGGGGAAGCTCTGCAGCCGCCCCGAGCGCGGCGGCCACTCCATCTCGAACAGGTTGCAGCGGATCTCGGTGACGTCGAGGTCGCCCTCCACCGCCCACACCGTGGCGATCTTGCCGTTGCTCTGCACCGTCTCCCCGAGCGGCAGCGGCTCGCCGTCGGGGGGCGGCGTGCCGATCTCCTCGGTGAACTCCCGGCGGGCGGCGTCGAGGGCCGGCTCGTCGGGCTCGTACTCGCCCTTGGGCACGGTCCAGACGCCGTCGTCCTTGCGCTCGAACCACGGGCCGCCCGGGTGGCCCAGCAGGACCTCCACGACGCCGTCGCGGACCCGGTAGAGCAGGATCCCCGCGCTGCGCTTCACCCCGACAGCGTGCCAGGCTCCTGCCATGAGCACCTCCCGCGAGCGCCCGCCGCTGCAGCCGCCGACGCCGCCGGAGCTGCAGCCGCCGTGGCGCACGGAGGCCCGCGTCGCGCTGCAGCACCGGGCGCGGGAGGTGGCGCACGACGTCGTGCTGCCGCTCGCCGACGAGCTCGACCCGCAGAAGGCCGAGATGCCGCGCGCGCTCGTCGACCGGCTGGCGGCGGAGGGCTGGTTCGGCATCACCGTGCCGGAGGAGCACGGCGGCCTGGGGCTCGGCGTCTTCGAGTACTGCCTCGTCAGCGAGGAGCTGGCCCGCGCGTGGATGAGCGTCGCGAGCATCCTCGCCCGCGCGCAGGGCCTCGGCACCCAGGTGCTCGACGACGCCCGCCGCGCCGAGCTCCTGGGCCGCAGCGCCCGCGGCGAGTGGATCGGGGCCATCGCGCTGTCGGAGCCCGACGCCGGCTCCGACCTCGCGAACGTCTCGACGCGCGCGGTGAGGGACGGCGACGACTGGGTGCTCACCGGCCGCAAGCGCTGGGCCGGCAACGCGCTGGCCGCCGACTTCGTCGAGGTGCTGGCCCGGGTGCGCGACCCCGAGCCTGGGGAGGGCCGCTCGGCCGGCCTGCAGCCGTTCCTCGTCGTCAAGGAGCGCGGCCGCTTCCCGGCGGGGATGACCGGCTACGCCATCGACAAGATCGGCTACCACGGCTTCCTCACCTGGGAGCTCGAGCTCGACGGCGTCCGGGTGCCCGACGCCGACCGGCTCACCGGGCTCTACGCGGAGGACGAGCCCAGCGGCGACGCCGACTCCGGCGGGTTCGCCGCCGTGCAGCGGGGGCTCAACGTCGCGCGCGTGCACACCGCCGCGCGGTCGGTCGGCCTGGCCCGCGCCGCCGTCGAGGACTGCACGCTCTACCTGCAGGAGCGGGTGCAGTTCGAGCGGCCGATCGGTGAGTTCCAGGCGCTGCGCTTCGCGCTCGCCGACATGGCGGCCGAGGTGGAGCAGGCCCGGGCGTTCACCTACTACGCCGCGAACCTGCTCGACGAGGGGCTGCCGGCCGAGCGCGAGTGCGCGATGGTCAAGCTGCTCGCCTCCGAGACGGCGGTGCGCGTCACCGGTCAGGCCATGCAGCTGCACGGCGGCAACGGCTACACCACCGAGCGCCGGGTGGAGCGGTACTGGCGCGACGCCCGCCTCACCACCATCTTCGAGGGCACGAGCGAGATCCAGCGGCGCATCATCAGCGACCGGCTGCTGCCGCGCGCGCGAGGCCGAGCTTCGCCGTCGCCATGACGGCGCACACGGCGACGAGGGCGAGCACCAGGGCCGTCCCCGTGGTCGTCGTTCCGCCGACGAGCACGAGCAGGGCGACGCAGCCGAGTCCGCCGACGACGTCGAGGTCGCCGAAGAGCGCGCCGGCCACGGCGAGCCGGGGGCGGGAACGGGCGGCGAGCATCCCGGCGCCCACCGCCGCGAGGAGCGCGCCGGCCGCGAGCAGCCACGACGCCGGCGCGACGTGCCC